>JABDJV010000080.1 GCA_013003295.1 Pyrinomonadaceae bacterium
CGGCTATTCAGGCTGATTGCGGCGACCCATTTGGGCCATTGGGAGGAAATGGTATCGATGCAGAGGGCCTTATGTTTGCCGGTGAATCTTGTTCTGCCTGTAAGGCGCGTCAAACGAGGATCTGCCAGCGCGACTACGATTCCTGCTATTGGGATAAAGCGGGGGATCTTTTCATCGGAGGAGGGGTCGCCTGTGTAACAGTCGGAACTGCCGGGGTTCTTCCAGGATTGGGCTGTGGGCTGGTTGTTGGTACAGTCGGGGCTGCGATAATAGTCCGCCACTGCAGCGCCTTACGTCAGTCTTGCTACCTTAAGGTCGCTGATAATTGTAAGGTCGCCTGTAAGAAAAAATAGGAACCAACTTTATTCATGACATATGGGGGAAACCCCATATGTTATAAAACCACTATGAAAAACAAATTACTGATATTGGTTATTACCTTGGCAGTTTCTTTCACATTTGTATTTTCGCTTAATTATTCAAGATTGGGCGAAATCAGTCAGACGATATTGATTAACGAACTCGTATTGACTGCAATTCTAATGGGAACTTTCTTTTTCCTCCTGGTTCTGACTGTGGAGCAACTAAGCTCTCGTAAGAAAAACGCTACCATTTTCTTGGTGTCGGCGTTGTTGGTAGTTCTTTACATAACGGGCCCCATCTCCAAAAATTTTGATTTCGGCGTTGTTGCGGAACAGGGATGGGCTAGTTTTTATAAACATCCGTTAGTGATTCTTAACGTAATTTTGCTGATAATTTTTCTAGTCACCGGGAGAAAAAAGAGAGCCTAAGATTAATTCTCAATATCCAATGATTAAGAGTAGAAACATCTACAATGCGGTTTTTGTTTTCCAAATACTATTTGTCGCACTATCGCAGATTTGTATGGCGCAAGACAGCTATTCCAACGAAGACCCGATTATTCGGGGCGCAGATGTTATACGGAAGGCACGGACGGCAATCTACGAAAATAGAACCAGCAAAAGGATCGAAACATTAAAACTGATTCTCTCCGGTGAAAGCTTTACGAAAACAAATCCGAAGTTGGAGCGGCAAAGTTCTGCTATGGGCGAAGTTCGGCAGAAGATCAGAAGTGAAACGCTAATAGATTTTGCGGGTTTCGCAAGAACCCATTTAAGAACCGAAACCAGCAACGCTTTTACTCAACAACCGCTGAAATCGAATCTCGTTTCAATAGTTAATGGGAAGCGATTCGACACTCGAATAGTTGCATTGGTCGGTGGAAGGGAGATCGAAACCGCCGGTTTGAGAAACGGCTTGTTGAAACAAAGAGAAAAGAATGACACCGAAAACATCGGTGGAAAACGAAATGAACCCTCGAATCTGACTGGATCGGAACTGTTCCTCTCACTCGTTGATTCCATTCATCCGTTTCTTCTGCAGCGGCCTGGAATGGCCGAATTAAGATTTACTTTCCTGGGAAAGGCGGAAGCGGATGGAATAACTGCAAACGTTTTGGAAAGAGTTTCTGATTCGGGTCGGAGTGACCGCGCCGGATCTACTACGCGGTATTTTTTTGACTCAGTGACAAATCTTCTTTTGTTGGTCACGTCGAAATCGGTTACCGACTCCTTAGAGATCAAATCAAGTGCTTTTTTCTCCGCACACGGAATAAAAGGCGGGATAAAGATCCCGACAAAGATAAAGACCGAGCAAGAGACTATCGTTAAGGGAAAAACGACGAAAGCCGTTGGGACTATGATTGAAAGTAAAACCAAGAAGATCACGGTGCTTTCGGTTGAGGATTTTGAGATAAATCCAAAGTTTCATCCTGACATTTTCGAAATAATGGGCAAAAAATAAAAAACAAAAGGTTACCTCATGAACCGAATTGAATTTACATTAATTGTAGGATTCCTCATCCTTCTTTTGGCCGCACCTGCCTCTGCGCAGGCATTAGCAAGCCTTGATATAATTATCGTTGATCGGAGATCAGATTCTATCGATCGCGGAGAGGTGCGGATTTTGAATCCGGATGGGAATGTCTTGGAAAGAAGGTCAATCCCCAATGGAAATTCAACTCATTTTGCGAATCTCGCCGCCGGTGAGAAAACGATAGAAATCGAGTCGCCCGGTTTTGAGCTTTTTGTGCGCAGAATCTTCCTAAAAACTGGTAGCAACAAGTTTAAGGCAGCACTCGAGATTCAAAAGATTGAGGCCAACGTAGAAATCGAGCTGCCGGAAATCGATCGCCGGCTGAGAGCGCTCAGCGGAATATTGTCGCGTGAAGAGATCGATTCACTGCCGGATGATCCGCGTGAAATTAAGAAAGAGCTGAAAAGGAGATTTGGCAATGACATTAGTATTCGAATTGACGGCTTTGCCGGAGGCCAAATTCCGCCGAAAAACCTGATACGGTCGATTCAGGTTAACAGCAGTAGTTTTGATGCCGAGTTTCATGCCCTTGGCAGCGCCAATGTCAACGTAAACACAAAAGCCTCAATTCCGGGCATGCTTGGGATGGTGACGGTCAAATACGGAAATTCAGCATTGAATGCCCGCAATGCGCTGGCGAGGGAAAAACTCCCGAAAGAAGACATCGATTTTACCGGATTCCTGACCGGTCCGATCGCCAAAGGGGCATCGTTTCTCGCATCATACAATAAGTCTTCCAGATCACAAAAACACAACATTCTTGCCCGAACGGAGCTGGCACCGGAATCGCTCAGTGGGGTTTCCAAAACGAATAATCGCAATTTCTCCGGCACATTTAGCCGCGATATTGGTGAAGGTCACACTATTAGAGTTTCCTATCAGAGTAGCGCCTCGAAAATTACGAACGCAGGTGTTGGAGGACTCAGAC
>JABDJV010000085.1 GCA_013003295.1 Pyrinomonadaceae bacterium
GTAGTAATATTGCTCGATTCGATTACGAGGCTTGCAAGGGCTCATAATGCCGTTGTGCCGCCGTCGGGGAAAATACTCTCCGGTGGTATCGATTCAAATGCACTCCAGCGGCCGAAACGCTTTTTCGGGGCGGCCCGGAATATCGAAGAAGGCGGAAGCCTGACGATCATTGCCACAGCGTTGATCGATACCGGGTCACGAATGGACGATGTGATCTTCGAGGAATTTAAAGGCACCGGTAATAGCGAGATCCATCTCGATCGGAAGCTTTCTGACAAGCGTCTCTTCCCATCGATAGATATCCAGCGCTCCGGAACGAGAAAAGAAGAGCTGCTTATAAGCAAAGATGATCTTGCAAGGGTCTGGGTTATGCGTCGCGTTCTCAACCCGCTGTCGTCGGTTGAGCAGATGGAAGTAGTACTTGAGAGGCTCTCGAAAGCCCCCACAAATGCGGAGTTTCTCGCCTCGATGCAGAGTTAAAGGCCGGTAAATAGAGAAAAGAGAATAGTGAATCGTGAGCGGAGATAAATATTCGCTCACGATTTTTTTTAATATTGTCTAAAGTTTAACTAATCACGATTCTCAATTTACTAATTACAGTTTACTATCTACAATTCACCCTATGCGAGTAGCGATATTATCATCGGAAGCCGTTCCGTATTCAAAAACGGGAGGGCTCGCAGACGTTGCGGGTGCCCTTCCAAAAGCCCTCAGCCAGATCGGGATCGATTCGCTTTTGATCACGCCCTGCTATCTTCAGACAAAGGGCGAGCATCTTTGGGAGATTGCGATCGATGATCTCTGGGTAAACTGGCGCGGGACGCCTTATCGAGCCAGGGTTTTTTACTCGGAAGCAAATGGATCGCCAACCTACCTGATCGACGCTCCAAGTTTTTTCCATCGCGATTCGATATATGGTTATCGGGAAGACTACGAGCGGTTTGCGTTTTTTAATCGAGCTGCTTTGGCTTTTCTAAAGCGGGTTAATATTCCCGTTGATATTGTCCACCTGAATGACTGGCACTGCGGTTTCGCAGCCGTCGAGATCGCGCATCTTAGATATTGGGATCAATTCTGGAGCAACACGCGCACGGTTTTTTCGATTCACAACCTTGCCTACCAGGGCGGCTTTGGACAAGGCGAACTATGGGATATGGGTTTCGGAAGTGAATTCGAACAGAACCATTTTGCCTTCAATGGTTATGCCTCGGCGCTTAAGGGCGGTTTGAGCGCAGCGGATATGCTTTCTACCGTCTCGAGAAAATACGGGTATGAGATCCAGCAGAGCGAAAACGGATATGGATTGGACTGGCTCCTGAGGATGAGAAAAGACCGTCTGATCGGGATCACCAACGGCGTCGATTATGAGGTTTGGAATCCCGCAACTGATAAAACCTTGCCGGCCCACTACAACTACGATGATTTGACCGGAAAAGCCATATGCAAGCGATCCCTGATCGAGAGTTTCGGACTGCCGCTTGATATGGATCGCCCGGTTTTTTCGATCGTAACACGGCTTACATCTCAAAAAGGAATCGAACTAATCCAGCAGGTGGCGGGGGAGATCCTCAATACCGGTGCTTACTTTATTGCTCTTGGATCTGGTGATAAGTCGTACGAAAACTTCCTTCAGCAGCTCCGGAATTATGCCCCGGATCAGGTCGGAGTTTATAGCGGTTATAACGAGGATCTGGCTCATCAAATTGAGGCCGGTGCGGATATGTTTTTGATGCCCTCGCGGTTCGAACCATGCGGTTTGAACCAGATGTATTCACTTCGATATGGGACGGTTCCGATCGTTCGCGCGGTCGGAGGTTTAGACGACACTATCGAGAATTTCGACCGCGTTAATGGCAATGGCAACGGCTTCAAATTTCACGAATTCAGCGCAGATAAATTCCTCGAAAAAATTTACGAAGCCCTGTTTGCCTATGCTGAGCCCGACGCCTGGAGCCGTTTGCAGCGAAACGGTATGACCGAAGACAATTCATGGATAAACGCCGCGAAGAAATATGTGGCGCTTTATCAATTGACCCTGGAGAGCTAAATGAAGAAAGCGTTTAGGGTCGATAGTGGTCTTGAAATGCGTCTTACGTCAATGCGATTCAAAGACGAGCTTGTGTCTCTCGTTGATCAAAATATTTATCACCTAAATCAGTGGATGCCATGGGCAACAAATCCTTACCGGCCCGATGCGACGATCGAGCATATCGCGAAGGTTGAAAAAAACTTCAAAGAGAACAAAGAGTTGCCGCTAATGATCTTCGCCGGGGACAAACCTGTTGGGACGATCAATCTATTCGATATAGACCCGGTAAATATGTCCGGGGAAATTGGCTATTGGCTTGCCGAAAAAGCACAGGGTAAAGGCATCATCACGCGGTGCTGCCGGGTAATTGTTGATTACGGATTCAGCGAGTTAAATCTGAATCGAATTGTGATACTATGTGCCACGGAAAACAACAAAAGCCGGGCAATTCCAGAGAAATTAGGTTTTTCAATCGAGGGTGAATTACGTCAATCCAGGCGGCTTCACGATGAATTCGTAGGCTTGGTAGTTTATTCAAAGCTAAAAGAAGAATGGGAAAAGAGTGATCGGTCAGAATTGCCAGTAAGCAGTTGAACAATTGATTATTGACAGTGGCAGACCGCTTACTGTTTGTTTAAATATGATTATAGTTATTATTGGGTCGCAATGGGGCGACGAAGGAAAGGGGAAGGTTGTAGATCTGCTTGCTGATCGGTTTGATGTCGTCGCTCGGTATCAGGGAGGCCACAACGCCGGGCATAGTGTCTACGTAGGCGACAAGGCCTTTGTTTTAAGACTCTTGCCGTCAGGGATCATTCATAAAAACTCTGTTTGCGTTTTGGGTAATGGGATGGTTATCGATCCAAAGGCTTTCTTTGGGGAGGTCGACGAAATGATCGAAAAAGGCGTTTCGATCACTCCGGATAGGCTAAAAGTCTCAAGTCGTGCCCATTTGATAATGCCTTATCATCAGGCGCTGGATCACACCAGCGAAGAGCGCCTCGGAAACGAAAAGATCGGAACAACGCTGCGAGGCATCGGACCAGCTTACGAGGATAAGGCCGGCAGAAGAGGAATTCGTGTTGCCGACGCATTATCACCCGAGGTACTGAAGAATCGCATTGAAAGAAATCTTGCTGAGGCAAACAAGGTAATCGCTGTATTTGGCAGGGAACCGCTTCGCTTTGACGAAATATTTGAAGAGATGACGGAATTGGCTGAGCGGCTGCGGCCTTTTGTTTGTGAAACCTCGCATTTCTTTTCGGAGGCAAAAAAAGATAATAAGAAGATTCTCCTTGAAGGCGCACAGGCAACGCTCCTCGATGTTGACCACGGAACATATCCGTTTGTTACGTCCTCGAATCCAACGGCGGGTGGGGCTTCGGTCGGTGCTGGAATTCCGCCGCACCATATCACCGGCGTATTGGGAATCGTCAGAACATATGCGACCAGGGTCGGTGAAGGACCTTTTCCATCGGAGATGTTAAACGAGGAAGATGGTGTGGCAAATCTGATCCGGGAGCGCGGAAATGAATTTGGATCGGTCACAAAGCGTCCACGCCGCTGCGGTTGGTTTGACGCTGTCGCTACCCGGTACGCAGCTGAGCTGAACGGATTTGACTCGGTTGCGCTGACAAAGATCGACGTGCTCGACGCGCTGGACGAGATCAAGGTCTGCATTGGTTACGAGATCGACGGCGAGCGTGTGGACACGTTTCCCGCTGTATCCCAGGACCTACGTCAGATAAGGCCGATATACGAGACTCTCGAGGGCTGGAAAAGCGATACTCTTGGAATCACAAAGGTTGGGGACCTTCCTGCAAAAGCGAAGGAATATGTGGATTTCTTGTCGAGATCGATAGGTGTTGAGATCGGCCTGATCTCCACGGGGCCGGAGCGGGACCAAACGATCATTTTGAAAGATTCGGTTATGGAAAGTTGGTTTGCTTAATTGAGCTGGTTTGACTTGCTTTTGACGCTTTAAGATACTAGAATCTGTAATTTCGTTGACGAGGAATCGTTGATGAATAAAACGGTCCGATAGCTCAGTTGGTAGAGCAAATGGCTTTTAACCATTGGGTCCCAGGTTCGAGTCCTGGTCGGATCACCATTATTTGCAAAGAGTTAGGGCAACCAATATGGTTGCCCTTTTCTTGTTAGTGTGCCTATGGTGTGCCAAAGTGCAAAAACGCTAAATTTTTCGCATCAATTTCTCCATTTTGTCCGTTGCTGTTTTTTGCATTGTCGGTAACACGTGGCTGTACGTATCCAACGTTAGGACAATTGAGGCGTGTCCAAGTCTCTCCTGTACAACCTTTGGATGTTCGCCATCTAATAAAAGCAAAGTTGCCGTAGTGTGCCGTAAATCGTAAAGACGAATTTTCGGCAATCCCGCTTTGTCCCGAATTGGTTTGAAGTGTCTTCGCAAGAAGTTGCCGTGAAGTAATGGCGTTCCAATGCCGGTGGCGAAAACCATATTCAAGTTTTCATAATCAGCACCAAGTTTGAAGCGTTCTTCAAGTTGTTTACGCCTATGTGCTTTCAACGTATCAACTACCGTTTTTGATAAGGGAAGGTTCCGACGGCTATTCTTCGTCTTCGGCTCAGTAAAAATGAATCCGCCGCCTTTTTGGCTTACGAGGGCGCGTCTGACTGATAGGTTTCCATTTTCAAAATCAATGTCTTTCCATTTCAGACCAAGATATTCTTCTGGACGCATCCCGGTTTCAATTGCTACTAAGAAAATGGCAAAGTATTTGTCATCTTTCGCGGTTTTTAAGAATTTGGCGGTTTCTTCACGTGAGAAGTATTTCATTTCTGTTCTTTCCATTCTTGGTAACTCGCAAAGATCACAAGGGTTCTGAATGAGCATTTTCCATCTAACTGCTTGTTTCAATGCCGATGAAAGAACGTTGTGAACGTGTTTGATCGTCTTTGGTGAATACTTTGCTTTTATCATCTCATTGTAGAGTTTTTGAATTTCATACGATTGAATATCACACAAGCGTTTAAGCCCAAGTTTCGGGCGAATATGGTTTTTAATAAGGGATTCGTAATTATCGAAGGTGCGTTCACGAAGTTTATTCTTCGCGATTTGTTCAAGCCATCTGTCTAAAAAGTCACTCAAACTGGTCGAAGCCGGTTCGACAAAAACGCCTAAATCCTTTTCACGAAGTTTTGCTGTTAGGAATTTTCTGGCATCTTTCTTCGCGCCGTGAATTGTTTTACTAAAGTACTGTCGTTTGCCTTCGGCATTGCGTCCTAGAAAGATTCTAACGAGCCAAGTATTGTCATTCTTTTTTATAAGTTGTCCTGCCATAATTCTCCTTTTTGGTTAGGACACGTTTTTTGTTAAAATCAGCGTGTCCGTTGGTTTAATGGTTATTCCTTTCGGATATTCAAGGCTTAGGGAATTCACAGTTTCCTAAGCCTTTGTTGTTTGTTCGTTTCTCTTGCTGCATTGTGTTTAGCATTCTTTCTTATCCTAACGCAAACGCTAGGATATATCAACTTATTATTGCGCTTACGTTAGGTTTTATGATAGTTTTTACTAGTATGTTTAAAGGATATTTAACAACAAATGAAGTTGGAAAAAAACTAGGTGTAACGGTTGGCAGAATCCGTCAGATGATTGCGGATGGTCAACTTCCGGCAACGAAAATCGGACGTGATAATTTCATCAGAGAATCTGATTTAGCACTTGTCAAAAATCGTAAGGTTGGCAGACCGAAAGGTTACTCACCCAAAAATAAGAACACAAACTGATTCACTTTTCCGGAAGTTCGAGAAAACCTCGAAATTCTTCCAGTTTATTTTCCAATGTCATTTCAAACTTTGTGTCCGTTCCGTTAAACCATTTGATAAATTCTTTCGCTTCCGTCTCGGTAAAGGCAAGTTCACGCAAGGACTCATCTACTAAAGCTAAACGAGTAAATAAGAAGCAACTCGGAAACATCATTTCGACTAAGTCTTCCGCATTGAGTTTCATTTGTTTGCAGATGGCTTCCCAAGCATCCGAATAAACAAAAAAGTAGTAAAGCGCGAGCCGCGAATGATTGTCCGCCCGCTCGCTTTCACTTTCGCTAAATACTTGCCAATTTGTGAAGGCATCTGCTTTATGGATCATCACGATCATTAGCAACGTCAAGACTTTAGAATAAAGGTGAGTAAAATCCGGCATTTCTTGAATCATTTTCGGAGATGCGTTTGTTATAGCTGTTTCTTCTGATTCATCATTTCGCAGAATCGCGGAGACAAACAAAGAATGTCTTTCCACCAGGCTTAAAGTCGTGTAATTTTTTCTCAATGATTTGATGTTCATTTATGATTTTCTTTCCGCAAACTCAACGCCATTTCCACCGCTTCGAGCCTTTGCTCCATTTCTCCAACCTTCAAGGCTTCAATATAGCCGTGCGCAATGGAAACGAGCAACCGCCCGCGCTGTATTGAATTGTCCAATCCGACAATCTCTTTCAATGTGTAATCAAGAACGATCAAAACGCCGCCAATACTTCGGATTTCAGATGGCAAGGTCGATTCATTGGCAAAATGCGGCTTTCTTGTTGCCAGTCCGCCGGAACGTCGAGCAATCGCCCTTTCCTTACCTTTAGTCGCATCGTGCATATAGCAAAATCCGTTCTTATTCGCGAATGCGTTACACTTCTCGCCATTCTTTTTGAATGCGCTGCATTGTTTCTTTGACATAACCGTTAGTTACCAAGCATTAACTTACTAAAAGTTGGTTCTGATACAACTGGGGGACACGTTGTTACTCTTTAGGGGTTCGCCGCTTCCAAATTTTCGCATCGCGGCATTTTCGAGCATCGCTGTAATAACAATGTTTTGAAAATCCAAACGATTCGTCTTTGTAAAAGCGTTCGCCGAAATGTCCAACCATTTCATTGAAACCGGTTAACGTCATCGCCGTTCGTGCGTTGTACCTTTCTAGTAGAAGTTCCAAGTCAGATTTTTCATTTGTAACCAATTCAAAGAAATCTAGTTCATCAAGAATTTCCAAAATCGCACACATTGAAATTTTTTGATCTATCAAATTGACTGATCGCTTCGCCGGAAGTGAGTGTTTTTTTACGAACGCATTTATTGTCCGCGCTTTCATTAGGCAAACTTCAACGCGCAAAACGCCAATTGCTGCATTGTTCTCTTCTTCCGTTGCATCTTTTCGCGATAATACTTCTAGCCATTTTGAATAAATTCGGATTATGCGGCTTTTTTTCTTGTTCTGAAAATAGAGCGTAGAATCGTTATAAAACAACTTTTCCAAATGTTTCAATGTTCGGCTTGATAGGTTGTGAATTATCGGCAGAACGTCCGCCTTTGATAAATGCAAATCGTAAGCAAAGTGAATCATCGCAACGGTTGCTTGTCGCGCATTGAAAGGCAGCGCTGTTACAGATTCAACATATTCCGTAATCATCTTCAAACATTCAGCAACTTCATCTTGTTTCGGCAGCCGTGAATTATGCCCGAAAAGCATTTTCGGAACTGAAACTTCTGCAAATAGATTCCATAAGCCATTGGGTGTTTGAATCATCGTCAATCTTGGCAAAGTTTTTGATCCGGTCGGGTTGTGTATCCAAGTTGGAATAGTCCGCCTGTATAAGCGAGTCCAACTATCACCTAAAAGATTGCTGTCAAAGACTGCGTATGTGTGCTTAATTTTAATGGTGTCAATCATCGGTCTTGACCTCCCAAATATCTGCTGTCAGCCAAACCAGGATTAGAAATGGTAACTTCTTCAGCATTTTCAGAGTTTTTATTTCCGCCGTTATCAATCCAACGCATCAAAGCCGCCTCACTATAGCGATACTGGCGTTCGCCGATCTGGACAAACGGAATTTTCCGTTCCCTTGTTAATTCGTAAATCCGCGCCGGCTTCAAATCTAAGATTTTGCCAACTTCTGTAACTGTTAGTAGTTTTTGTGTCATCAAATAGAATCTCCTGTTTTTTCTACTATCCATTTCCAAAGAAACGAGGATAGTGATTAGTTTTAGTGCATTGCATTAAAACAGGTTCATTCTATTTAGGTTGAATACAGACTGGTATTTTTTTAAGTGGAATTATTTTGACGTGTTTTTTGAGGCTTTATTTTTCCGCTTGTTTCCGTAAGGTCTTATAGGAAGGTTTAAGGATTCAAATTCCCTAAATGATTTTATTATTTTTCCTTCAGTTGACTTTCTTTGTCGTTGGTCATTTACATCAACATTTTCAAACTCAGGTATGGAAGAAATAGCTTCCCAAATATATTTACATTCCAAACTATTCCATATAACAAGGCGATTGATTAGTGCATGATCCCTCTGTTTATATCTAGTAAATCCGTGTCTTTTCAACGAATCTCTTATTTCATCAAAATAAGAGTCAAGATGCTTTCGGTAAGCATCAACCGCCGCTTTTTTATAATCTTCCATATCCATTGAAATATCATAAGGTGGAAAAAATTGAAATTTTTCGGCAGACGGAAGAAATCGAGGCAAGCGATATTTTTTTGATGGCGGAAGAAATGGCAACCGACGCTTGCTTTTATATTTGGCTAGCATATCCGGCACGCCTAAATCATTGAATTTCTTTTCGTGCGCTTCAAGCCATTCCGTTTGCGAACGGGTTTTCCAAAGTTCCGTTAGAAGATCATTCGGATAGCTAGTAGAAAGCAACCCACCAGAATTTAAAATGTTTGATTTTCCGATAAAAACCGCAGTCAAAACAACATTCGCCAATGCGTTATTCGACACATCGGAATAACCTTCATTAAATAAATGGTATTTTCTCAAAAACGTCCTAAACTTTGAAGCAAACTCGAAACATTTTCTTTTCAAAACTTCACGATCCTCAATTACAGAATCAAAAATGAAATTGACATAAAATGCGTGATCGTCTCCGCGAACTAAAGTAGCGGCTTCATAGAAATAGTCTATGCCAACTATTGCTTCAAAATGTGATTCACGAATTTCAAGAAAAGGTGGGAATAAAGTTTCTTCCAAGTCTATTTGGTAATGAGGATTTAGTTTAACGAAGTGATAAAAATAGTTGATGTAATAAGTTGAAACTTCAACCTCAAATCTTGACCATTTGTGCGGCGTTTTGTTGCTCATAATTTATGAGTTTTGTTAAAAACGTCTTTTACATTCCTTCAACAAGCGCAATTTCTTCAGAGGTCAAATCGTAGGGCGGACTATTATATGCCCCCGAAAAGTTTTTTCTTTAAGATTTGTAATAATTTTACAACCAGCGTCTAACCTGCTTGCCATAATCATCATAGCTTGCGGCGTGCATTTTGGATAAAAATTCTTCTTCAAGTCGAACTTGAATTTGAATGAGAACAAACCCGATTAACAAAATAACTAGTGTAAAGGCATTTGGAATAGTCATGAAAAAACCAAATATAGTTACAATCATACCGAGAAAAATCGGGTTACGCGAAAATCGAAATAATCCGGTTTGAACTAAATCGGTTTGTTTTTCTTCGTCAATTCCGATTCGCCAAGAATTACCCATCTGAAGTTGAGCGATAACCGTCCATCCAAGTGAAAGCAGCAATAAAATCACTCCGGTGTATCGGACAAGTGGGTATTCGAGCCAAAAAACAGGTAGCAGAAAAGAATAGATTTTTGGAAAGAAGGAATAGACAAGAACTACAACTACTAAGCTGACCATCACAATTTTGAAAAGTTTGCCAATATAATCGTGTGCAGTATCCGCACTGCGAAAAGTAATCGGATTAACACCCGACCGTTTCCAAACGCGATAAGTCGGTATTACAAAAGCGATTGTGAAATAAATAAGTAAATATGCAAATAAAAAGTATCTCATTATAGATGCGTTTCTTTTTCGGCAAATCCCAAGGGTTCGACCTGCACTGTAACGTGTGAGATTTTGAAGTTTTCGAGACAATGATCTTTTACTCTTGCAAGAACTTCATCAAAACTTTGATTTTCTTCCAGTGCGGCATGAACACTCATCGCGTTCATTCCCGATGTGATTGACCAGACATGAAGATCGTGAACGTCCGCCACACCTTCGAGTTTTTCCAAAGATTCACGCAATGCCGTGATATTTACATCCGAAGGAGTTCCTTCCAAGAGAACACCGACAGCATCCATCATAAGTTTCCACGTTCTCGGCAGAATGAAAAGCCCGATCCCGGCTGAAAGTATCGGGTCGGCATAATACCAGCCGGTTGTCAGCATGATTACACCAGCAATGATTACGCCGATTGACGTGAGCATATCAGAGAGAACCTCGAAATATGCTCCCTTCATATTCAGGCTTTCTTTTGAACTACTGTATAAAAGCCACATTCCGAACAGATTTATTACCAGACCGATTGCGGCGATTATCAACATTGTGCCGCTTTGAACTTCGGGCGGATCGAGAAACCGTTGGTAGGCTTCGTATAAAATATAGATCGAGATGCCGATAAGAACAACGGCATTGGTCAGAGCGGCGAGGATCTCAAAACGATAGTAACCGTATGTTCTCTGGGGAGTAGCTGGTTTTTCGGCAAACCAAATTGCCAAAAGTGCGAGAGCAAGTCCGGCGACATCAGTAAGCATGTGTCCGGCATCTGCCAGCAGTGCGAGGCTTCCCGTCCATATTCCACCGATAACCTCGGCAATCAGGTAAGCTGATGTCAAAATTAAAACGATAATTAAGTTTTTCTTATTCTTTCCAGCGGCTGAAACTCCGCCGTGTCCGTGTCCACTTCCCATGTTCTTTGTTCTTCCTTTTATTCATTATTTTTTTCTACTTCGACAAAATTAACTTGTCTTCCTTTCTTTATTTTTACTAATTCGCCTTTCTCATTGATATATCGTAACTCGCCGCCAAAGACATTGGCTTCGGTATTACCTTCTTTTCCGACACTGACACGATAGCGTCCGCCCTTAGAAATCGTCAGAATTCCTGGTGGTGTATGGATCACCAAAGATGCCCCATTTTTGAGCGAACGGATAAACAAAATTATCTCACCCCGCTCAATATCAAAGTGCATTTTATTGAGTTCGGTATTTTTTACTTTGATAAGCGCATCGCCATCAACATACAAATATGAATCTGGATTAAGAGCCATAATAATACTGCTTGATTCCGCAGTTACAATGGTGTCCTCATTGTGTAGAGCCAGACCATTTGCAAGATTTTGAGCATTATTTTTATTTTCGTGACAGCGGTAAAACACATCACCATCAACCTTTTTGACAACTCCTGCCCGAGTCGATATAACCTGAGCCGAAACTGGCAAAAAAGAACATACACATAGGCTAAATATCAATGCGCAATATTTAGTTAATTTCGAACACATAATCCCTCCAAACTTCAATCAGAATCTAAAATTCAACAGCCTCAAACTATTTAAGATCACGACGATCGTCACTCCTACATCGGCTAATATCGCCAACGCCAGATTGCTTAGACCGAATATAGCCAACAGGATAAATATGATTTTGGTGATGATCGCCAAAGCTGTGTTAACTCTGATCGTTGAAATAGTTTTTCTTCCTAAACCAATCAAAAAAGGAATAGTTTCAAGATGGTCATTTAAGATCGCAACCGAAGACGCTTCGATCGCCGTATCACTTCCGGCAGCTCCCATTGAAAGACCAACGGTAGAAAGGGCTAACGCCGGTGCATCGTTAACGCCATCGCCGACCATACCAACAGAACCGAATTCTTCTAATAGATCCCTTATTGCATCGGCTTTTTCCTCCGGAAGCATTCCAGCCTTTACTCGTTCGATTCCAACCTGCTCGGCTACCATTTGTGCAGGAGCGGCATTGTCGCCCGTCAGCATTACGGGAACTACGTTCAATTTTTTCAAAGCCGCAATGGCAGAAACACTTTCTTCCTTTAGTTCGTCAGTTAACGCTATAATTCCCTCGACTTCCGCATTACTGCTAATCACAATTGATGTTTTCCCAGCTTGCTGAAGCTCTTCGACCTTTTTGATAATCGAATCCTGAACATCATGCTCTTCAGTAATGAACGGTAATTTGCCTATACAATGATGTTTGTCATAACAAACAACGCAATCCGCTTTTACTCCTTTTCCCATAACAGCTTGAAAATTTTTCACCGTATGCATCTCGACATTTTCTTCTTTTGCAGCCTTAACGATTGAAGTCGCAAGCGGATGTTCCGAATAGCTTTCGATGCCGGCGGCACAAGCAAGCAGGTGTTCTCGGGTTGTTTCACCAAATGGAATAATGTTCGTTACAATGGGTTTACCAAGCGTTAGCGTTCGGGTTTTATCAAGTGCCAGGGCTCTTAATTGTCCTAGTGCTTCTATGTATTTCCCGCCCTTAACCAAAGCCCCGCGTTTTGAAGCATTGCCAATCGCTGCATAAATTGAAATTGGTGTTGAGATCACAAGGGCACACGGGCAGGCGATTACCAAAAGCGTGATGGCTTCGGCAAACCATTTATCAAAAGACTGCCCAAAAATAAGAGTGGGCAGAGCTACCAGCAAAACCGCAATTACAATGATTGATGGTGTGTAATATGATGAGAATTTCTCAATAAATTTCTGTGTTTCTGCTTTCGTTTTCGTCGCGGCAAACGTTGTCGCAATAATCTTTGAAAGGGTCGTATCTTTTACAGTTTTAAGAACCTTTGCTTCGAGATAACCCTGCAAATTCATTGTACCTGCAAAAATATGGTCGCCCTCGTGTTTGCCCCGGGGGATTGGTTCGCCGGTTATCGTAGATTCATCAATCGAGGAGCTTCCTTTTATGATCTCGGCATCAAGGGCGATCATGTCTGACGGCTTAATTACCAAAACTTCACCAACTGTGATCTCTTCGAGTTCTTTTGCAATTATCTCGCCGGAAGCAGCTTTAACCGTCGCTCTTTTTGGTGTTCTTTCAACCAACTCCTGAAGCGCCGATTTGCTTTGTTCGATACCAAATTCTTCGAGCCTTTCCCCAAGAGCAAAAAGCACGATCACGACCGCAGCTTCCTCATACTCACCCAGATAGAACGCCCCGATTACCGCGACCGTCATTAACAAATATATGCTCTTAAAGTTAAGTTTGGCGAGAGCTTTAATACCGCTCCAAAG
>JABDJV010000249.1 GCA_013003295.1 Pyrinomonadaceae bacterium
CCTTTTCGTGCTGCTTCAGACGAGTTGGCAGCGTCAATAGCCCTCGCATCAGAAGCCAGGCATTAAATGGCGCCTGAATTCCACCCAAAAGCATAAACGAGCTAAAGAAGATCTTCTCGATCAATTCTTTCGAGGCGATCAGCGCCCCGCCAACAACATCGCTATGACCGCCAATATACTTTGTACAGGAATGCACGACGAGATCCACGCCTAGATCGATCGGTTTTTGAAAAAGCGGCGTTGAGACAGAATTGTCGATGCAGGTCAGAATTCCGCGCTCCCTTGCAGCCTTGGTGATCTCACCAATTGAAACGAGCCGGAAAAGCATTGTTCCGGGGCTTTCGAAAAATATTAGCCTTGTATTAGGCCTTAGATGCGACCCGAAATTCTCCATCTCTTCGCCAAAAACAAAACTGTATTCGATGCCGAATTTCTTCAGCATTTCGGCGAGTTGAAATGTCGGACCGTAGATCTGATTGATAAAAAGAATGTGGTCGCCGGATTCAAGCAGTCCCGTAAAAACTGCGCTGATCGCCGCGATACCAGACCCAAAACATTTGCACGCTTCGCCGCGTTCAAGAGCGGCAAGCCTTGTTTCGAGTGCTTTTACTGTGGGATTGGTTCCCCGAGTATAAACGTATTCCCGGTTTTCATGCTTCAACCCCTCAAACAATTCTGCCGTCGTCTCCTTTTGAAAAAGGGACGCTTGCGCGATCGGCGGCAAAACCGAGCCATGATGCTCGCGGAGATCGTTTTCGCTTCCGAGGCATATTAATACGTCCGATTCATCAATCATGAAAATTCACCGAGTCCGTTTTGTGGTTGAAGCGTCTTTAGTCTAATACACCTATCCGGTCTTTTACTAAGTATTTCTCAGACCTTTCAAATTTCGTGGAACAACTTTAGACCGAAAATACGTTATAGTCTCCATAAGCTCGGTGAAAATCCGAAAACTCTAACTAAACTAAAAACTGGAGCCCAAATTGAAAAACCAATCTACAAAACTGCTGCTGATACTATTTTTCTTAATAATCGGTGCACAATCCGCCGCCTTCGGACAAACTAATGCGCAAAAGATCGATCAGCTGCTGAAGACATACCAATCATATGGTCAGCTAAATGGAGCCGTGCTTGTCGTAGAAAATGGCAAAGTGATCCATAAAAAGGGTTACGGAATGGCAAATATGGAATGGGATATCCCTATTGATCCCGACACAAAATTCCGAATCGGATCTGTCACAAAACAATTTACGGCTGCGCTGATCATGCTGCTTGTCGAAGAAGGCAAGATCAAGCTCGACGGGAAACTGACCGATTATCTGACCGATTATCGAAAAGACACCGGCGATAAGGTAACCATCCATCAGCTCCTGAACCACACCTCCGGGATTCCGAGCTATACAAATGCGTCTTTCTTCGCAAACGAAAGCCGTGATCGATATGAGGTGAATGATTTTATAAAAAAATTCTCGAGCGGTGATCTTGAATTCGAGCCAGGCTCAAAATTTAGGTATAACAATTCCGGTTACTTTATCCTTGGAGCGATCATCGAAAAAGTTACCGGAAAAAAATATGCCGAAGTTCTACGCGAGCGTATTTTTAATCCGCTCGGCATGAACGACACAGGTTATGACGACCATGGTCCGATTCTCAAAAAGCGTGCACGCGGTTATCAAAAAACACCCGAGGGATTTGAAAATGCCCCGTATCTCGACATGTCGCTTCCATACGCCGCCGGCTCGATGTATTCAACTGTAGAAGATCTTTACAAATGGGACCGTTCGCTCTACACAACGAAGATCCTGTCGGCAAAAAGCAAGGAGTTGATGTTCAAACCCGGCATTTCGAATTATGGATATGGTTTTGACATTCGCGATGTGCCAATTGGAAAAACCGGAAAGAAAACCAAGGTAATTTCGCACGGCGGGGGAATCAACGGTTTTAACAGCCTGTTCACAAGGGCCGTTGAGCAGGATCACCTGGTCGTGATTCTCGACAACGTAAGCTTAGGACGTTATCACGGTGCGATCA
>JABDJV010000112.1 GCA_013003295.1 Pyrinomonadaceae bacterium
CCCTTTAAAGCCGCTTTTAAGCGAGTGCGAAACATACGCGCCTGCCTGTTGTTTCGAAATCTTATCGCCCTAGGTTTTGCAGTTCTTACCTTCACTTTGTAATCCGAGAACCTTGGCTCGCTCTGACTACCTTCCGCGATCTTGCATACCATCGGATGGGCAAACTCGCCGGCTTTGAGCATGGCGACATTGTCCTTTCGGTCAAGCGTGATCGAGATATCCCGATTCATCTCGGCCCGTTCAGGCGACGTCGAGAATTTCAGACCATGCCCGGCCAGCGACAGAAAATCTCCGCTTCTAAAAACATTTCCCTTTCCTTCCCAGCAGCCCGAATAGGCGCAAACACTCATCATGCCAGAATCGTCAAAGCTCACGCTCATTGGGGTCGAGCTACCTTTTTCCTGAGTCTTACAGTTGCCGTCAGCGCACCTGATCTCAAGATCATTTCTGCATTCCCATTTTTCACTTGAAGAAGTGATTCCAAAAATTGTAAAGATCAAAATTGTAAAAAGGGTCATATTTCTGTCTCCGTCGATCGGCCTTGATTCTCATATTATCGCACAGGTCATGGCCGTTACGGACATTTCTTAAACTTCATGACGACATTTCTGGTCATCCCGACGTCGTAATGATATGTCGTGATATAACTTGCGGAATCGCTTATACCAACAACGTATTCAACCTGCCCTTCGAATTGGGATGTGTTCTCAATGCCTTTTACCGCGGCATTCGGAAGCGAAAGCTTCTCCCTTATCGAACACATCCAGTAAACGCTTTGAAACCGGATCCGCTTATGTTTGCTCCCGCGCACAAAGATCGGCCGGTCGCTTGGGTCCTCGGTAAACGGACCACTTGCATCTTCAACCGTGTAGGATAAATTTCCTATCGGCCGCTTTATGCTGAAGATCACATATTCATAATTTCCGTAGCTTGTATTTCTTACGCGCCTGATCGAACCTGCTTCATTACAGATCCCGGCGCTTGTGCAATCCTGAGCAAACACTGTGAAAGCACTCGTTAAGAAAACGATCGATATCGCGATAGCAAAACTTATTTGAACCCTCATATTCTTCCTCCTGTTTTTTTCGGCAGTAAATAATGACGCCGTCGGCTCTTCCATTTTGCATTTAACTCAAAATACCCGCTTCATTTTATAAATCTCTATAAAATAGTTAAAATCTATCCTTTTGGAGTGGCCCAAAATCTAACCACCGACCACTGACTACTTACCACTGATTTTATGCACTATCACTTAATTGGAATTTGCGGAACGGCGATGGCTTCTTTGGCCGGGATGCTTCAGGAGCGCGGGCACAAGGTGACCGGCTCAGATCAGAACGTCTACCCGCCGATGTCGACGCAGCTTGAAGAGCTTGGGATCGAGATAATGAAGGGCTATGAACCCGAGAATCTGGATGTCGGAGCTGACAGGATCATCGTCGGTAATACGATCTCACGTGGAAATCCGGAGCTTGAAGAACTGCTCAACCGAAAGCTGCCGTATTATTCCCAAGCTGAGACGGTAAAACGTGAATTTATACGGGGCAGGCACTCGCTCACGATCGCCGGAACGCATGGAAAAACTACGACGACTAGTATTGCCGCCTGGGTCATGGAGGTCGGCGGTCTGAACCCATCGTTTTTAGTCGGTGGTGTTGTGCAGAATTTTCGTGCGAGTTTTCGCGTCACCGACAGCGATTATTTTGTGATCGAAGGCGATGAGTATGACACGGCTTATTTTGATAAGAAGCCGAAGTTTATGCACTATCTGCCGGAGATCGCCGTGATCGGCAACATCGAATTTGACCACGCAGATATCTACCGTGATCTGCAGGATATTAAGTTTCAGTTTTCGAGGCTTATGAATCTGGTGCCGGGAAACGGGCATTTGATCGTTGGAATCGATTCTCCCGTTGCGCAAGAAGTTTTAGACGAGATGGAAGGTAAGATCTTCACAAACCTCGAGACCTTTGGGACGTCGGACAAGGCAAAATGGCAGGCTCGATATATAGATGTTTCGGGTGAGCTGATGCGTTTTACGGTCTTTAAAGAAGGGCAGCAGTGGGGAGAATTTGAAACAAATCTGATCGGGGAATTCAATGTTAGAAATTGTCTCTCGGTGATCATCGCCGCGCAGGCCTGGGGAATTTCGCAGGAAAAGATCCAGGAGGCACTTCACACATTCAAATCAGTGAAAAGACGTATGGAAATACGCGGCGTGGAAAAAGGCGTTACGGTTATCGACGATTTTGCACATCACCCGACGGCGGTGGAAGAGACGCTCAAGGCGCTAAAACAGAAGTATGAAGGAAACCGCCTTATTGCCGTCTTCGAACCGCGCAGCTGGTCTTCGCGCCTGGCCGTTTTTCAGGAACAATACGAAAAAGCCTTTAATTATTCGGATTATGTGATCATTGCAGGAGTCTACGATACATCAAAAGCCAGCGAGCTGGGGAAAGTTTTGGATACAAACGAGTTGGTCGAGCAACTAAACCTACAGGGTCAGGAAGCTTTCAGTCTCCCCGATGCCGATGAGATCGTCGAGCATCTTACTCCGGAAATGAAGGAAGGCGACGTCGTTGCAATCATGTCTAATGGCGGGTTTGGTGGGATCCACGAGAAGATTTTGAACGTTTTGAAAGAAGGGTGACCGCCCGCGAAACACGCGAAAAACACGAAATAGGAGGAAACGGAAAAATTTCAGGATGTTTAGAAGAAGGATGTTTTTTTCCCGATCGTCCAAAGGTTAATAAACACGACATATTGGTTTAGCGTCCGGCTTGCTCGACTACCGCAAAAATGCCTTGAAATCTTGTTTGATACTGGGCGTCGGAGATCACTGCCCTGGGGCGGGCAAGCCCGCTTCTAAACCAATGGTTTTGTTTTTTTTCTGATAAGACCTGAAGTCTGGTGGGATCTTTTACAATCTTATTGGCCCCTATTCGGACTGATCGCAACAAGATATTTCCGATCATCCAAAGGTTAATAAACACGACATTTTGGTTTAGCGTCGGGCTTGCCCGACTTCCCCAAGATTCCATGAAACTTTGTGTGAAACAACCTGTCGCAGATCACTGCCGTGGAGCGGGCAAGCCCGCTTCTAAACCAACGGTTTTATTTTTTTTCTGATACAACCTGAATTCCGGTGGGATCTTTTACAATCTTGTGGAACCTATCGTCGGTTTAGAGTCGGGCTTGCCCGACTTCCCCTGCAAGCCTCAAATCTTTATTTGTAACAACGTGTCGCAGATCACTGCCGTGGAGCGGGCAAGCCCGCTTCTAAACCGTTGGGATATATTTTTTTTCTGATAAGACCTGAATTCTGGTCGTTCAATCCTTAATTTGAAACAACCTGTCGCAGATCACTGCAGTGGAGCGGGCAAGCCCGCTTCTAAACCACCGGTGTTTTTGTTAATAAGTCGTCTTTTACTATCTGATCGACAACATCGCTACCCGACGAGATTGAGCAGATGACCCATCTCAAACTTCTTTACGCTTAGATATTTTTTCGTTTCCTTCGATGGCTCAAATTCGATCGGAAGCCGTTCGACAATTTTAATGCCGCCATCTTTCACCGCCTGGATCTTTTCCGGATTGTTTGACATAAATTTGATTCTTCTCAGGCCCATATCCTTCAGGATCTCGACACACTGCCCATACTCGCGCATGTCAGACTCAAGGCCCAAACGCGTGTTGGCCTCGATGGTATCAGCACCCTCGTCCTGAAGAGCATAGGCTCGAATTTTGTTTATGATCCCAATACCGCGTCCCTCTTGCTGTTGATATACGATAACCCCGCGTCCAGCTTTTTGGATCGTTTCCATTGCGCTTTCAAGCTGCGGCCCGCAATCGCATTTTGTCGAATGAAAAACGTCGCCGGTCATACATTGGGAATGGATCCTGACCGGTGCGACCCGATCTTCATTCAAATTACCCTTGTACACGCAGACAAATTCTTCGCTGCTTAACAGTGAATTGTAGCCCGCGATTCGAAACTCTCCGAATTCAGTTGGCAATCGCGCCTCCGCCACCATTTCTATGGTCTTCTGAATCGGAAAAAGCTTTCTGAGTTTATAGTGTGTAACCTTTGTAGTTTCCGTGATCATGATTCCCCCTTGCTCGTGTAGTTTTTGCCTGAACTAAGTTATTCGAATTTAAACGCAGGTTGGATTCATAAAGCTTGCGCGACAAAAAAGCCTGTTTCCGTGAGTTGGATTTCACGGCTTTGATTTCTAAAAGGGTGAATTCGCCGCACCGTCGGCCTCGTTTTTCTCTTGCAATCTTTTGAAAAAAATCGTTATAATTCGCGGAGCGACTCTCAGTAATCTCAGGTAGATACGTCCGTTACGGTTAAGATCAGCGACAGCTTAGTTCGGTTAGAGAGTTTCGGTTTAAGGCAAGAAGCAGTTTGAGCACAGATTTTTTTCAAGTTAAGTTAGGCTAGTCGCGTCTTCGGTGTAAGAATATCTCTCGGATATTTCCTTTCCTGTTAAGTTTCCGCCTTCCTTTCGCTTCATTTTCCATATCTGAGAAAGATAGATAAAAAATAATGACAAATAAATTATACGTAGGTAACTTATCGTTCCATTTAACGAGTGACGATCTCGAACAATACTTCGCACAAGCAGGAACCGTAGAATCAGCAAAGATTATTGAAGACCGCGACACAGGACGCTCAAGAGGTTTTGGTTTTGTGGAAATGTCTTCGGAAGCGGAAGCCCAGGGTGCGATTGAGCAATTCAATGGTCAGGAATTCGAAGGACGCAGCCTTGTTGTAAACGAAGCTCGCCCGCGTGAGAATCGGGGTGGAGGCGGCTATAACCGTGGAAACCAAGATGGCGGCGGCGGTGGAAATTATTCCCGTTGGTAAAAACAAGCATTCGAAATTAAAGGAAAGGCAGCCATCGGGCTGTCTTTTTCTTTTGCATACGAAACCTGAAACTCTTTTCATTATTTTCCGTAAAGATTTATAACCCTGCCTAGAATTGATGTTTTTCCGGATCACGAGTGCGGTTCGGGGGAATTTTTTCGCCCTGATCGGTAATAGTCAGTTAAAAGGAAAATTACATCTGTTCGGTTTGATCGAGTCTGATCAAATTGTAGCTTTTTTAAGGAGAAGGAGTTCAATGAAAAATTTTAATTTATTTACGCGAAAATACTTTGCAGCGATCGCATTTATTTTTGTTGCTTTTTCGAGTTACAGCCTGAGCCAAAACGTTACTACGCCTAGAAATGCCAGCCCGGCTGCACAGCTAAAACAAAGAATCGGGCTGACCGATATCACCGTAAAATATTCCCGGCCAAAAATTACCCTTCGCGGAAATGACCGGACAGGTAAGATCTGGGGGCAGTTAGTTCCTTATGGGCTGCAGAAAGTTAACTTCCCAAAACCGCAGGAAATCCCTTGGCGGGCCGGAGCCAACGAAAATACTACAATTCATTTCTCAACCGATGTTGCGGTTGAAGGAAAAACACTTCCCGCAGGGAAATATGGTCTGCATATGATCATTCATGATCCGACTAAAGCGACCGTTATTTTTTCTAAGAATCACACTTCCTGGGGCAGCTTCTTTTATGATCAGAGCGAGGATGCACTAAGGGTAGACGTAACCACCGCTACTATTCCAAAAACTGAATTATTGACATTTAGTTTTATCAACTACGGAAATAATTATGGTGTTTTGGCGTTAGACTGGGAAATGAAGAGAATCCCCTTCAAGATCGAGATCGATGCGCATAAAACGATTCTGGCAAGTTATCGAAACGAGCTCAGGTCAATTCCTGGATTTGGCTGGAGAGGATGGGCTACCGCGGCGAGCTATTGCTTAAACAACAGAACGAATCTTGTCGAAGGCCTTCAGTGGGCAAATAATGCGGTTGGCCGAAACAAAAATTTCCAAACCCTGGGAACCCGGGCCGGACTAAATTTCCTTAATGGGAAGACTGGCGATGGAAATAAGGATATCGATGAAGCCATTCCGCTTGGGAATAAAAACCAGCTGAACCAGATGGGATACACTTATCTCAATGCTAAGTTTTACCCAACCGCGATCAAGATCTTTGAGGCAAACGCCGCAAAGAATCCGACCGATCCGAATATGTTTGACAGCCTTGGAGAGGCTTATAAGATCTCCGGCGATAAAGCCAATGCGATCAAGAACCTAAAGAAGGCTCTTTCGATGAACCCTCCGGCGAACGTCAAAGCAAATTCGGAGAAGCTGCTGAAGGAGCTTGGGGCGCTTTAGTTGAATGCGTCTAAGAATCCGGAATCAACTGCAGACATTTATCGCGCTGACAATGGATTTGCCAGCGCGATTCTTTGTGTATTTGCTTCTTTTGGTCGTATTCGGTTTCTAATCTTCTTTCTTACGCCGGTAACGCCGGTGCGTGCCTTTTCCACCACCAAAATAGGTAAGTATCAATACCAGGAGGTGTGCGGCAAACCAGACGTTCTCGTATCCCATGTTTTGATAAATATAGATCAATATCAGGATCCGCGGCACAAAAACACCTAAAACGACATCCGCCCAAAACGGTACCGTATTGGCAGGAAACCAGCCCTGCACGAGATACACGACCATAACGATACGGGGACAAAACAGCGAAAATAGCAAGAAATAGAAGTCCATAAACACTATTACGGTAAAGGCCGCCGTTAGGTTCTTTTTTACTCGATTCAGGAGACAAGACCATCTCTATCGATAATACGATTCGAAGACTAGCATGATATTGTGACTTTCTTGAATCAATACAAAATTGAATATTCTCTGGCGGCCTCCTTCTTTAAACAAAGGGAATATATACTGACTGAAATACATTGTTAAGAAAAACGTTTTACTTTCGAAAAAGCGCCTGTTTTCAGGCTTGCTTGGTAATTTTGATACTTGTTAAATATTTCTATGCGAAAACTCATTCTTTTTATCGTTATCATTTCTGTGGTCTTTTCTATAGGCTGCACGACTCAAGAGGAACCGTCTGCTTTTACTATTTCCGGGCAAATTAAAAACGCCCGGACCGGCAAGATCATTCTCACCCGGGAAGAGGATATAAACCGTAAAAAGGTCAAGTTTATCGAGGAAATTAAACCGGATAAGGACGGTAGATTTAAACTGGATTTAAACCTGGAACCGCACATCTACACTCTTAATTTTTATAACGAAAAAAAGTTAATGCTTGCAATCGATAAGGGACAAAATATTGAGATCGAGGCCGACGGCGATGATCTCAATAATATAAAAGTTTCCGGATCCGTCGACACTGAAAAACTTAAGGCTTATGAAAAATATAGAAAGGAATCGTTGAGCAGGCTGGTCATTTCCGTGCGCGACAAACTCAAGGCTACCGACGACTATAATAGTACCGACTCCGAAACTGCCGGACTTGCCGAAATCGAAAACTACGAAAAACATAAAACCGAGCTCAACGATTTTATTACAGAAAAGATGGGAGATTCGATCGCAATTTATCCGACGACGCTTCGCTGGGATGGTGAAAAGAACTTTTCACTTTTTGAGGCCTGGGCCAATAATTTCGAAAAGAAGCACGGAAATATCGAGATCACAAAACGCATAAAAGAAAAGGTCGCACTGCTAAAAGCGACGGGCATTGGCGGAAAAGCCGCTGAAATAGAAATGCCGGACAAAGACGGCAGGCTTTTCAAGCTCGAGCCTTCCGAAGCCGAGTACACGCTCATAGATTTTTGGGCCAGCTGGTGCGGACCGTGCAGGCGGGAGAGTAAAACGATCGGCGCCCTTTATGAAAAGTACAAATCCAGAGGATTTGAGATCTACGGGGTCTCGTTGGACGATGATAAAGAAAAATGGCTGGCAGCTTTAGAAATCGACAAACGCATCTGGACAAACGTTTCCACCTTGAAAGGTTTTAATACTCCTGCAGCTCACGACTATGGCGTGACCGCATTGCCGGCCAAATTTCTGATCGACTCCAACGGGAAAATAATTGCGAAAAATCTAAGTGGTAAGGAACTCAAAGAAAAAATCGACGACTTATTCAAATAGATGTCATTTTGGTAAAGAACGATTTGTTTGACCTTTCACGTTTGCTTAGCCGATAATTGCCTTACCAAATCCAAAAAGAATACCGGAATAAACCAGAATGAAAATCAGAACTGTGTTGTTAAGAGATCTCCCGAAAGCGATAGGTGCAGGAGTATTGTTTTTTGCTGCTATCGGAATTTTGCCTGCTGCCGCCGGCGGTCAGGTAATGGACATAGAGAAATACGAGCCGAAATCGACTTTGGTTGTACCGGAAACGATCATAACGAGGGCCAAGTTTCCGTTTATTGATGTACACAACCATCGCCGTATGAATTCAAAACCGGAAGATCTGGCAAAAATGGTGTCGGAAATGGACGCCCTGAATATGAAGGTCCTGGTTAATTTAAGCGGAAGATCCGGCGAGCGTTTGGCCGAAGGAATACGTAACACAAAGGGTAGATATCCGAATCGCTTTGTAGTTTTTGCGAATATTAGTTTCCGGGGAATTGATGAGGCAGGATGGGGGGAAAAGACCGCGGCGCAATTGGAAGAAGACGTCAAAAACGGTGCCCAGGGATTAAAGATCTTTAAGAATTTTGGTTTAACGGTTAAAGACAGCAAAGGGAATCGAATTAAGACTGATGACCCTCGCCTTGACCCTATTTTCAAGAAATGCGCTGAGCTCAACATTCCGGTGCTTATCCATACGGGTGAACCGGCTTCGTTTTTCGAGCCGCATGACAGATTTAATGAACGCTGGCTGGAGCTGAAGATGTTTCCAAGGCGTGCCCGGCCGCCTTCAGAATTTCCGACGTGGGAAACCGTAATGGGTGAGCAGCATAATCTTTTTGCGCGCCACCCAAAAACAAAATTCATCAATGCACATATGGGCTGGCTTGCCGGTGATCTGGCGAGGCTCGGAAAGCTCTTGGACAGACTGCCGAATGTTTACACGGAGGTAGCCGCAATCGTTGCTGAACTCGGCCGGCAGCCAAAATTTGCGCGCGAGTTCTTTATTAAATACCAAGACCGGATCCTATTTGGAAAAGATACATACAGACCGGTCGAATATCACACCTATTTCCGCATCTTTGAGTCTTCTGATGAGTATTTTGATTATTTCCGCAAGCGCCACGCTTTTTGGAAAATGTACGGGCTAAACTTGCCTGATGATGTGCTCAAGAAGTTTTACTACAAGAACGCGATAAAACTGATCCCGGGCATCGATAAGAAATTGTTTCCGAAATAGACAGGCAGAAACACGTGCGTAACTGTGCCGGTGGTCAGCTCTAGATATTGGGCCAATGACGTTACCTTGCGACTTTGGTCAGGCGCAGCCCGCTTAGATGACAGTGTGCACACTCCTTTGCAATCGTGTTTCCGTCCGCGTAGGCGGATGGACAGCATTTAGCCCATAGCGTGAGCTATGGGTATTTGTCAAAAACGTACCGAGCCCGTGTAACGGGTGACAGGCTGTCGCTATCCAGCGATAGCTCCGGAGGATCTATTGTATTCTTCCGACACGGGAGCGGTGTTGCCTACATGCTGAGCGCTCATTACATGATCTGCCATAACGTCCGCCTGTTTCATAATCTCGCGTCACAGAATAACAGGCAGCGACCCACACGCGGGTACTCAGCCGGCTTCACGCCGTTGTTAGCATCCATGAAAATCCAAACTTATCCTGCAGCATCAAAAAGTGTCCGTCATCCTGCATTGTAATACTCCCGCCTTCTGCGAGCTTTTCTCCAACCGATTCAAATTCTGCTTGTTCAGAAAAGTGTACAAATAAAGAAAAATTGGATTCATTAATCTCTTTTCCGTGATTTGCCGGATTGTCGGAAGCCTTGATGCAAACTCCTTCCGCCTTCATTTCTGAATTAAAGATCATCTCCGAGGCCTCTTCCGGAAAATCGATCGTGGCTTCACCGCAGGTTTGCATTATCGTGATCTCTCCGTCCAAGCAATCGCGATAGAATTCCATCGCTTCGCGGCATTTTCCAGTGAACATTAAATAAGGTGTTAGGGTCTTCATAATCATTTCCTTTTCATATTTTTTTCCATCATGTTTTAACTCTCTCGAGGAATCCCTGATTGATTCAAAAGAATGTGCCAAAGGCACTATCGATAATAGCCCAGTCGTTTACGGCTGGGAGAATAAGAACGAAGATTTCAAGCCCTGAAGGGGCGACAGTTCATTCGTGGTTTCATTCGCCCCTTCAGGGCAAAAAAAGAGTTATTTCACGAACCCCAGCCGTAAACGACTTGGCTATTCCCTGACGTCCGCTTTGCGGACTTACTGGATCCTCAAAAGCGGATTAAAACGGGCTGTTCACGCGCTTTTGTTGACGGCGCCAAACGCATGGCTATTTCTTCTTCCGGTTCAGCAAGTTTTCGATCCGATCGATCGTTTCATCAAAGGCGCCATCGTTTTTTAACGGTTTGCAGCTGATCGCGTGGTCATCAATGTAGGCATACGCGAGCGGCTTTCCTACCCCTGAATAAACTTCCGCGTACTTAAAATTGTTTTCATCGAGCCATTCTCCGATCAGGTTTTTCAAACGGAAAATGTCATCCGATGTCTCGATCCTCTCATTGCTAAACCTGGCCGTATAAATGATCACTTCGAAATACTCGTTAAGCTTGTCAACAAAATCCTTTGCACCGGGAATCGGATCGCCGAAATTGTCGACACCTTTAAATCCGTCATATTGCGCAAGCACCCCATCCAGATCGACGCAGATCGTCCGCCGGCGGTCGGGCTCCTGTTTTTTCCTCGGTTTCTTCTTTTTCTTCTTGGATTTTGGCAGCGGCATCGGCCTCGCCGAAAGCATATATTCGATCGCATTCAGGCCTTCAAGCCATGCTCCTTCACCGTCTTCATCGGTCCAGATCTTTGAGAAATGCGGAAATGTGTGGTGTCTTCCGGGCAGCCGGAGCCACTTTCCCAGCCCTTCTAATTTTGCTGAGCTTGGAAAGTATTCTGGCTTGCGCTCTAATCCAAGTTCGCGATAATCGGCGCATGTTTCTGATAAGAACTCAAATACTTCTTTCAGCGGATACGGTTCGCTCAGCAAAACCACGAGATGGAAACTCCCCATGCCGTTTGTATCAATGATATACGGATCAAGCAGTTGGCCCCGAAGCTTTGCGTGCCAGTGTTTTACGGATTCAAAATTCAGATCGGCAAGGTAGGTGGATTCCTGCTTTTCGTGAACATCTACATCAACGGCAAACCAGCGGCACGTTTCTTCCTCCGATGTACAGTGGAGACCGATCAGATCATTTGGTTTTTTTCCTTTAAAATGGCGTGTGAGCTTATTGTGGGTTACGTGATCTCCTTTGCCGCGCAGGTCGGCTACGGGTAGTGTCACGGCACCGACCTTCTGCCCTATACCGTCCGTCTTCAGACTGTATTGACCCCACACATCAAAACGATTGACAAGACGCTTGATCCCCCACGTCGCAAGGCGTTCAGCATTTTCTTCCCATTCCTTGGCGATCCACTTGAGATGCGGATCAGTTTGGATAAGATCCTTATCGATCGGTCTTGGCATGTGGATATATTAGCATCCGCTCGAAGAAATTTGCCCGCGAAATACGCGGAAAGACGCGAAAAGAAGATTTTTATGGGTGAGGGCCGGAACCCAATTGCGTGCCACGAGGTTAAAGAACTTTGTTGTCAAATTGATAGGGTAATTGGTAGTCGTAAAGCAACTTGATTGCCCCGGCACATTCTTTCTTTTTTTCGCGCCCTTTCGCGTCTTTCGCGGGCAATCTCTTTCTATCTGCGAAGATTCGCGGGCAAAATTATCTCAATTCCCAACCCTGCAGGTAAGCTTTCTTGAATAATTCCTTATATTTAACCTCGGCTTCTGATTTTGTATTCGCCGGTATCAGATCGTTGGTCATGGGATTCTTTCGGCCGGTGCTAAAATCAGTGTAGTAAACAACATAAGCCGGATACTCCTTTGTAACTTCCTTGTTCGTTTTCCACAGAAGGAGTTTTCGCACCATCTGTTTATCGCCGATCGTTTTTGTCATCACTTCCCGCCGTATAACTTCCGACTGTGGAAGTTTTAAGTCGGCGACCTTTTTGCCAATATCGGGAATGTCTACAAGCGCCGAGACCTGTTTTACCGAGGTCTCTGTTTCATTTACCGATTTGTCTTCACGAAGTCGTTTAAATTGCGGTGAAATAATACTCACCAACGGCATACGTTTTACGGCCGAGTATTTTTGCTCTTCCTCATTCCACGACAAAACCATCCGATTGATCTGGCCGCCGCGGCTGTTTTCCGAGATCATATCGAGACATTTCATTTCAACGACCAATTCCGGTTTAACCATTTCATAGGCGAGGTGGGATGAATTCACCTCAATGTAATCGGAGTCGACAACGGATTTCTTGAGTTTCTTGAGAAGCTCGGTTCGGTCGTCATCGGTAAAGCCACCGCCGATCTTTGCCATCGTGTGATAGGTTCCGTCTTTTCTGACAAGGCCGACAAAAATGTCGTGAAGCATTCCTTTTCGCTCGCCGGGAGAATCACTAAAACCAAGCACCACAACATCGATCGTGTGCGAAGGCTTGATCTTAAACCAGCCAGTTTGCTCATTTCGTAAAACGACGCCTTCCGAGCCGCCCTTCGTCACCCAATTTTCGACCGCTGCTTTTATATCCTTACGATTATCCGTCGTTTCATATTCGACCGGCGCTACGAGCTTACCTTCCTGGATCAAATCGTCGAGTTTATTGAGCGTTTTAACACTTTCAGGAATTTCCTCACCGTCGAGCTCGATGATATCAAACAGCGAAAATTGAAGTTTGTTTAGGTCCTGCTGAGATTTCGGATTTCTGATGATCCTTAAAACATCGTGTATTCTCTCTCGCTTTTTTGTCTTCAGGTGCAGCTCGGCGGCAAAAACGCCGCTCTTTATCTTGTTGTCTTTAAGATGTTTGGTTAATTCGGCCTGTGCAGGAAGGCCGGCGCGCATCGTTCCGCCGGGGTTTACGGAGATCGTTTCCTTGCCGTTAAAAAACAGCATTGAAAATTCTCCGTCCATTTTTCTGGTCACGGCATAGCCTTCGAGATTAGGAATTTTCTCGTCGATATAAGAGGGCTCGAGCGGATACATCAGGCCGGAAATTCGTCGTTTGTAATCCTGCGCTCTTGCCTGGAGCGTGAGGTCCTCGAGTGCGCTTGCCGGGCCGGTAAAATACTTTCCCTGCTTTTTGTTTAGCTTGTTTTTGTCGTATTTAAGATTCATTACTCTTCCGGGATGTCAGGTGTCTTAAGCTCCATATTCGAAAGATGCAGCAGCAAAACATAGCTTTTGTCTTTGATCCTTCCTTCGAGAAAACCGCGATATGGCTTGCCGCCGCGTTGAAATACCAATGGCTCATTGCCTTTCGCGCCCGCTCCGACGAGCATCAATGCCTTCTTTTTATGAAGCTCGCTGGCGATCTCAAATAAAAAATCCCATGTAAGGCCGTTTGTGTGCATGATCTGTTTTGTTGAATTAAATACAAACTTCCTTATTGCCTGCTTCTTTGGGATCATCACGCCCGACCAGGGAATTGGTGTATCGGTATTGGTATTTTGAAGTTTTACGTCACGTTCGCGGCGTTCTTTTTCCGTTCCGTCAGGGTTTGTAACTACCTCGACCTCCTTTACGTGGTAAACGATCTCGTTTTTGTACGCATAGATCCGGCTTGTTTCGGTGAGGTATTTCCCGTATTTCTCGAAATCAATCTCTGGATCACCCTTGATAAGTTCTTCTGCAAGTTTATCAAGCGAGCTTTTTTCAAGCAGCGTCTCGGTGGAATGATCAAGTGTCGATTTTAGAAAACGTACGTTCTCGGTCAGTTTTCCGGCCTCATCGATATATTTCACTTCGCGCTTCTTCCGGACGCTTTCAACCGAAACCTGCGCATCGCGTTTCTTTTTGTTTGACAGATTTATTGGCATTAAAATCTAGGATTAGATTGCTGCCCAAAAATGTCAAGTACTGCCAACCCGCGTTGACCCATAATTAGCGGAGGATTTCCCGCAAAGGCGCAAAGTTCGCAAAGAAGCTCTAATCGTTTCCAATATTCTTATGACCTTTTGCGCCTTTGCGGCCTTTCTCCTTATTCTTCCTTATGCCTCTTTGCGCCTTTGCGGGAAACCTGTCTTTGGCTTACGGCAATTGTCGATTACTATTGAGACAAGATGGCCCGAAAACTATCATTTGCCGTACCAAAACTTAAGAAGGATTTCACGGTTTCATTGACCAAGGTTGACCGTTCAAAGATCTATGGCGAAACGATGATCGAGGCCTTCACCGAAGACGGAAAGAAATGCGAGATCGTTTCGATCGCAAACGACGGGCAGACTCTTTTTGGAAAAGGCGGGATCGCCTTTGCGGTACGTAACCAAGATGGTGATTTTGTAGAGAAATCGGAGCTGATACCGATAAGCGAGGACGGCGAGGCAATCGAGGATGTCCCGTCATCATTTGATGAGCCTATTGAAATCGCAGAAAAAGCCACCGTCGAGGACTATTTATCCCACCAGGTTAAATCCGTATACATTTTGGACGAGGTTGAGAATATCGCAGTTCTTAAAAAGCTTCTTAAAAACGGCGACATATACAAATTCCCGTTTAGCTACCGAAAGGGAATCATTGTTGATCAGGCTTTTCTGCTCGCTAATGAAAAAGGTGCCCCTTTTATGATCATCACGACGCCTTCGGAATTTGAATACTTAGGATTTAAGGATAGTTCACCGCTTGATGAAGAACCGGATTTTGAAGAAGAGTCCCTCTTCGATTTTGGCTCGCTTTAAAAGATATACCTTTAATCGACAGGCAGAAAAACGTGCGCTACTGTGCAGGCGGTTGTGCAGTCCGCGTACGCGGACGGATAGCAGATAGCCCATAGCGTGAGCTACGGGTGTGGTCAAAAAATGTACCCAGAGCCCGTTTAACGGGTGATAGGCTGTCGCCGTCGTAGACGGCCACGGAGGAATTAATGGATTCGTCCCACACCGTTCCAGTGTGGGCGAAAATGCTGAGCGCCGCAGTCCGCGTACGCGGATGGATAGCATATAGCCCATAGCGTGAGCTATGGGTATGGTTCAAAAATGTACCGAGCCCGTGTAACGGGCGACAGGCTGTCGCCGTCTACGACGGCTCCGGAGGATTTATTGGATTCGTCCCACACCGGAGCGGTGTGGGCTAAATGCTAACCGCTCACTACATGAGCTGCCAAACCCCATTCGTGTTTCGCGTGGATGTCGCGATTTCCTGATTCCGCAGTTCGCGTAGGCGAACGGATAGCTGTAGCCCATAGCGTAAGCTATGGTGCACCCAGGTAAGGGCAATTCACAAGAATTTCTACGCAGCCGGCGATGTCATATGGAAAAGACCTTTCCAATCGTCACCGTCTTTTTTCATGATCGTCGAAACCCACATTTCTTTAGGAGCCGGATTGCCGTCGCACGTCGCATCTGTCGTTCCTTTATAGGTAATAAGGTAAATATCTCCGGCGATGTTCTGCGTGTGAAAGTCGCTCAAGGAATGGCTCTTGACTTCACATTTATGCTCGGCGATTCCCTTGAGCGCCGCCGCTCTATCGACTCGTCCTTCACGGTTTATTTCGCTGAAATTTTCTGCGAGCACTGTCTCAAACGGTTTTGTGTCCTTTTTCGCCCAGGCTTCCCATAAACCCTTTTCCTTTTCAGAAAGCGCGGCAGTTATTTCTTTGTCGGCATCTTCCAATTTCGGCGGCTTTGCGTCAGCCGGCGGAGCCGGGGATTCGCCTTTTGTATCCGTTGTAGGCGCAGTTTGATGATACGCGGCCTTCCAATCCTCTCCGTCTTTGACATAGACCGTTGCCGCCCAAAGCGGACTTGGAGCAGCCTTGCCGTCACAACTTACGTCACTGGTGTTCTTTCCGGTATAGAGAATTACGCCGTCTCCGATCTCGACCGCATCTTCATCGCTGATCGCATAGCTTTTTACGTCGCATGGATTCTCGGAAATAGATTTTGCGACACCCGCTTTGACGTTTCTGCCGGAGCCTCCAACGCTGATAAATCCATCAGTTAAGAATCCTTCAAAAAATTTGCCGTCTTTTTTCTTCCAGGCCTCATATGCCTTTTTTTCCAGCTCTGCGGCTGAAGCCTTTATTTCATTTGCCGGAGCCGTCGCCGCGTTCGAGTTACCGGTATTGGTGTTAGCTGTATTTGTTCCATAATCTGCGCATCCAAACGCAGTTACCAAAATCGCGAGCAACAGGACCCATTTTAAGCTTTTCATAATTGTCTCCTTATCTCGTTTCGTCCGTCTCATCGCATTCACAAGGTAGAAGCCATTTGCGCGATGAAACCAAAGCCATTTTTTCTAGGTTAACGACCCTAAACATACACGAAATCCAATAGAATTCAAGAAAATTTTGTCAATCGGTGGATAAGATTTATCCGACACATTGAATAAGACCGACTTTTTTATAGTATAAGTAAGACTTATACTAACTTGGTCAAAAGACCTCTGTAAAGGAAAGCGAGTATTCTCTATTCTCTTATCCGCTGAGAGTTTCACGAATCGCAAAGATGTGTTCAGGAGTCGTTCGGCAGCAACCGCCGATTACTTTGGCTCCTTTCTGAAACCACTCTTGAGCCAACGCAGGAAAATCTTTCTCGATCGAAATCCCGTTCCAGGTTTTTGATACCGGATCATAAGTTTCGCCGGAGTTTGGATAAACGACTACTTCCTTCTCCGGTGCGCCGGTCTTTATCTGCTTGATGAGACCGGATACAAAACCCGGTGCAGTGCAATTCACACCGATCCCGAAAATGTTTTCGCAGTCCGCGAGCATTGCTGCGCAGTCTTTGATTGGCGTCCCGTCGTTGATATGTTCATCATCTTTGCAGGAAAAGGAGAGGTAAGCTTGCTTTTTGGAGGTTTGGTCGATCAGCTTTAGTAAAACCCCGGCTTCTTCAAAACTCGGGATCGTTTCGCAGGCAATTAGGTCAGATTCCGTGTTTGCGAGGATTTCAAATCGCCGTGCGTGGAAATCATACAGCTTGTCTTTTGAGATCCCGTAGTCGCCGCTATATTCAGCGCCATTTGCAAGGTACGCTCCGTAAGGTCCAACGCTTGCGGCGACGAGCGGTTTGGATCGATCGGAATTTTCCCTCAAAAATTCTCCTCGTGCGGCAGTGCCGATCTCAACGGTTTGCTTGAGCAGACCTACAACCTGTTTCTCTTCGATACCCAACGCAATGCAGCCCGGAAAGCTTGCCTGGTAGCTTGCAGTTGTAATAATATCCGCGCCCGCTTCAAGATAGGATAAATGTACATCCCTAATAGCTGCAGGATTTTCCAATACGAGACGTGCTGACCAGAGTGAATGATCTAGGTCAAAACCCTTTCGCTCGAGTTCTGTCGCCAGGCCCCCGTCAAGAACGGCAAACCCTATATTTTCAATTAGTAATTCAATATCAGAGATTTTCCGAAACCTCGCTATCAATAAAATTCAAAATTCGAAATCAAGGCCGCTGCGTCTTTAAGACTATTTACCCCTTTCGCCCGGCCGATATTTTCTTTCCGTGTTCCGATCTATATCTTCCTGATAGAAAAGTACATCCTTAAACTTCGCATCGGCATACATCTGAGCCTGATCATAAAAATGTTTTGAACCTGGATGTCCGCTTTGTCCCCCCGCCAGAATGCTCTTTGCTTTCACCTTTTTCCCAAATTCCACAACCGCGACAAAGCTATTGCCCGAGGAACCGTAGATGCGCTTTGTATTCGGACGGGCCCGCGCTCCAAATGACGCTAAAGCCCCCCAACGCCCCGAAGCCAATCCAATTGGAATACTGGGTTTCTGGTCATCAAACCCGGCGTTGATCTCACCTGAAAGTCTTTGAAATCTGTTTATTTCTCCCCAAGGCGTACTCCACGTTCCAAAATCTTTTTCGAGCTGATCGACCGCCCTGGCGAAGATCGCTAAGCGTTCGCGATATGGTGATCCGGTTCCAAAATAATCAAACCTCTCGATCCCGCGCAATCGCCCTGGGTTTTTACCCTCGCGGTTATATCTAAGGCCGTAGAAATGAGCCAGGGACATCGCGACCGACTTTTCGCTCGTTTTGAAGTCCCATTTTCGCAATACATCTATCGGACCTTTAAGCTTTGGATCTTTCTTACCTGAGCTGTCATAAGCTTCCACCAACCCCGGGACCAACTTCTCAAAAGCGGGCAAATACGGGTCGTAAGCAAGTGCTATTAATTTATCGAGCGTAAGGTCTTTTGCGTTTTTCAGAACCTTCACGGCGTGGACACCACGGTAATTTTCAAGATCCGGCGCCATATAGGTTGGGTAGTCTTCACGCTTTGGGCTGTACTCTAAAGCCGCCGTAAAAGGCGTCGAATTACAGTTTTGGATCCAGCCATTTTTTGGATTCGTGATGGTGATCACTTCATCGACGGTATGCAACCCTTTCCAGTCGGTTGCCGGATCACTTCCATCCACGGGTTTTGAAAAATCAAACTTCGGGTCGCGCCTGGGAATAAAATTCCCGTGATAGTAGGCGATGTTTCCTGATGAATCGGCAAAGACGGTGTTGTTGGAAGAGTTTCGTCTGATATCCATCATCTTGCGAAACTCTTTATGATTCTTTAGTTTTGTCCGCGTAAAAGATTGGATCAGCGCGTTTACCGGATCCCAGTTGAGCTTTGTCGAAACCCATTTCCCGCCGAGTTTATGCGTTACCGGACCGTGATGGGTGTGATACATCGGAAAGGTCTTTTCTTTTAATTTTCCGTCGTCTTTATATTTTAAGGTTACTTCCGAAACCTTTACGTCTCGCATTTCATCGCCGTATTTATATTTGAGTTTTCCATTGACTCGTCGTACGTCTTCGACAAACTCATCCATAAAATCCACGCGCGTAGACATGTGCATCCAACCGGTATTTTCATTAAACCCCTGGTAAACAAAAAACTGTCCCCAGGTAACCGCTCCATAGGCGTTTAACCCTTCATCGCTTTTTACATGGACCTCGCCGCGAAAATAGAAAGAGGTATGCGGATTGATCAGGAGCATCGCGTTGCCGGATCTGGTATGTTTTCCGGATATAGCAAAGCCGTTTGATCCTCGGGGCTCGTCATACAGATCTCGATATTCGAGACCGTTTCCAAATTCGTTTAGCGCAAGCGACCGGTCATTTTTATAAAATTCCTTTATACGTCTTGCCGAGACACTTTCGATATCGCCGCCGATCGAACCCTCGCTAAAAAACATCGGGAACCACGGCTCAAAACGTGTCAGCAGTTTTGGCTTCACCTCAGGGTGCTTGTAAAGGTAATAATTTATCCCGTCGGCATATGCATCGCAGAGCTTTTTGAGCCATTCAGGCGCAGATCGATACGCAGCCTTCGCCTCGTCGGTGGTCATATAGAGCCGCGCCCTTAAATCGCTATAGATCGCCTTTTCTCCCTCGACCTCTGCTAGCCGACCGATCGCCCAATAGTAGTTTCGCTCGACCCGTGGAAAATCATCTTCGCTCTGGGCATAGAGTAATCCGAAGACCGCGTCGGCGTCGGTTTTACCTTTGATATGTGGAACTCCCCATTTATCTCGCGTGATCGTCACGGAATTCGCCTGCTGCTCCCAACGCGCGATCTCGTCCGGCGAAAAGTCTTGCTGAGCGACGATCGAAGGTGCGAAAACAAGAAATATAAAGAATATAAATGCCTTTTTCATAATCTCCAGATGGACAAATTCTATATTTGGTTTTGAAATAGAAGTATACATCAGCGACACAAGTCTTAACCCGGCGACGCTATTTGATCCAAAAGGCGGAAACACGACTGAGGATTGGCAGCTCATGTAATGAGCGGTCAGCATTTAGCCCACACCGCCCCGGTGTGGGACGATTCCAACAAAACCTCCGGAGCCGTCGTAGACGGCGACAGCCTGTCACCCGTTACATGGGCTCGGTACATTTTTGAATCATACCCATAGCTCACGCTATGGGCTATATGCTATCCGTCCGCGTACGCGGACTGCACAACCGCCTGCACAGTAGCGCACTTGTTTCTGCCTGTTGTTCCGCGACGCCTCTTATTCCGCAACACTGTATTCCGGATTCTGTCTACTGTATTCTTTACCCAGAATGACCAAAATACCGACCACATTGGATAAAGCCCTCGCCTGGGGCGTGCATGTTTTCACCGCGTCCGGTTTAATTGCGGCGTTTATGTCGATCCTCGCGATCAATGGGAAAGACTGGCGGGCCGCGATGGCCTGGCTGATAGTTTGCCAGTTTATCGATGGTGTTGACGGGGCACTTGCGAGAAAGTTTCGGGTTAAGGAAGTGTTGCCAACTATGAATGGCAAAACGATGGATTATGTCATCGATTTTGCGACCTATGCGATCATCCCTGCATACTTTTTTTATATGGCGGAATTGGTATACCCGTCATGGAATCTGCCCCTAACGTTTTTGATCTTAATTGTCTCGGCAATTTATTACGGTAAAGAAGGAATGGTTTCTGAAGACTACTATTTCATAGGGTTTCCAGTGATGTGGAATATGGTCGTTTTTTATCTTTTGTTCGTTTTTAACGGCCCGGTTTGGTTTAACGCTTCGATCATTGTCATTTTTTCAATAATGCACTTTGTACCGATAAAATTTAGCTATCCATCAAGAGCGACGCGTTTAAGAAGCGTCACAATAATTTTTACCGCAAGCATCATGTTGATCATGCCTTTGGTTGTTTGGTTTTACCCGGAAGTGCCCGGTTGGTTAAAACTCGCAGCGATCGTAAATCTCGCCTATTTTGGGGTGTTGGCAGCTTACGATACTTTTCTAACGAAGAGCTAGCTAAAGGAATTTCAACAAAGGACGCTTGCTGATCAAACAGGCGGAAACCGGGGCTGCAAAGGTGTGTACCTGGTAATTTGAGATTATCGCGCTTTGCGTAAGATTCGAAAACCCTTTGAGCTTAATAATCGAAGATTACCGACTGCACACTTACTCGCGTGCGTGTTTCTGCATGTTGTTCCGCGACGCTAGTTAGTCCAACAGACAGAAACACTACTGCAAAGGAGGTGCATCAGCTGAGATATCAGCGCTTGTCTGAAGATTAAATGAAACGCTTTGGCCAATATCCAGAAGAGACCAAACCCGGACTTTTACTCGCGCTCGTGATTCCGCTTAGTTATCCTAATCTGGTTTTAGAAGCTCCAGCCTTACTTCGCCATTTGGCGCGGGGCCAATAAGCTTCCAACCTTGACGTTTGTAAAACTCAAAAGCTCTTGTATCTGGTTCGGTTGTGAGCGTTGCACGCGCATGTCCGGCCGACCAAAGTTCGCCGACCGAAGTATCCAAAAGCTTAGCACCAACGCCTTTTCCTTCGTGATCGGGATCAACGAAAAGGGCAAAGATAGTCGCCTTATCTTTATCAGCCATTGAAAACCCGACGACCCGGTCTTCTTCTTCTGCACAGAATACAAAATGCGAGGATTCGATCATTTCTGCCAGCGACTCTTCGGAAACCCCCAGCTCTTCAAGCCTTTCTTTGGTAACCATATTCTCCCGCACGGACAAACGAATCTCCAAAATCGCCGGCACATCGTCTGCGTTAGCTGCTCTGATCTTCATTTTTGCTTTGAATTAAAGGATTGGGATTCAATCGCTTAAATCTTTTTTCATAAATACACTGTTGGGATCCTCGATGTAATCAGCAAAGGGGCCGCAATACTCGAACCCAAATCTAGCGTATAGATTAAGTGCAGGTTTGAAGTAATCCATCGAACCGGTTTCCAAACTCAAACGGGTGTATCCCCTGCTCTTTGCTTCTTTAATCAGATGCTTTAGAACAAAACTGCCGATTCCCCTCCTTCGATGATTTGAGGAGGTCCGCATCGATTTAATTTCGCCGTGCTCCGGATCGAGCTCTTTGATCGCTCCGCAGCCAAGCAATTCCTCGTTTTCCCAAACGGTCCAAACGGTGACATCCGGTTTTCGCAAACCTTCAAGGTCAAGCGCATGAACACTTTCCGGAGGCATATCCCGGTGCATATCTTCAAGATGCTCACTCAAAAGTGCGTAGATCTCGGGGCCCGTTAGATCGTCAACAACGATTTTCATAAGAAACTTTTTACCTATCGTTACAAAAAGCAATTTAGCAAAATAACGAGTTATTTCTATTTTGGATTCTGGAATAGGCAAGGTTTGTTTTGGGAGCTGTCTGCCAGCTCTCGCGCAAGTTTGGATGAATTATATGAATTGCGATCGACAAAATCTGTGATGCAACTGGCGGATTTTGTGAGTTTAATAACGACATAATAAAACGGGCCTTGTCCGTCATGAGTTCCCGGTGAAGAAGCACTCGCCGATACGATCAAAGCTATCGGATCCACTTCTTCAGGCTTTTTTATAACCCGCCATTCCGCAACAGAGCTAACCTCCGGATGAGATGGATCATCAATTTTCGCCCACAGATCAAGACTGACCTCTTCGCCTTTTGAAGTTAGCAAACTTAATTTATCAAACAAAAGACCGTGACTATAAATCAAATTGTAGCCACCTATACCCTTGCATTTAACGATAAAATCAAATGTAGTTCCTTTAATCGGTTTGTACTCCGGACAGCTTGATTCAAGTGTGCTTTCAATACTTTTAACATTCTCAGATCTAACGGTTCCCTTATCCGGCGGAGGTGAAAACGTACAACCGCAAATCAATAAGAAATAAATTAAAAACATTTTCCTCATAGTGTTCACACGGGTGCGACGTTTTTCTTCCTCTGGTTTTGCTATATAAACGGATCCCACGACCACTGCAGGAGTGCCTGTCTCTGGCGCGGCCGGCACTCGAGGTCTCCGGGATCGCAGTTTGCCTTGATCTGCCCCGCGTGCCTGGCAAAACCCTTCCAGCGCTTGATCTGAGCGCCGTCAACCTCTTCAATCCGGCGCCCCTGATAATAACGGCAGTACCACTGAAACCAGCCTCTCGGATCGGGCTCGATTATCCAATCCTTACGGCGCCATTCCTGCAAAGACTGCCTGCTTTTTATTTTAAAATAATTGAGCGACGGATCGGCTGTGTCGCTGATCTTGGCTTTCTTAAACCAACTCTCCGGGAATTCATCGCGGCAATCATTTAAATACTTCCCTTCAAATACGCCGGCTTCAAGCATCTCTTTCGGGCTGAACTCCGGCTCAAACTCACTGGCAAAATCCCTGCCCGAACGCGCCACGATCTCGTATCGATATCCGCTTTGCATTTTGTCATCTACTTCGATCCAATCTCCGACTTTTGGTGCTTTTATGATCTTATCCCCCTTGAAAATTGATTATCCGCAATTGTTGTGTTTTCTCCACATCGCCGGATCATGCCCCTCGGGAACAGATTTGCACGGATCAGTCGAGTTATAACCACTCAGACGATTGTATGTACTTATTTGTTTTTGAGAAAGTATATCAGGCGTCTTTAAATGCACCGAAAGGTGGGCCGACCGTAGATCGGCAGTGACTTGTCCGATCTCTTTAAGCAGCTCATCAAGCCGTTCTTTATTGATCGTTTTATTCGCAAACCCACTGTCCAGATTCTTTTCAAGTTCTATTAGTTTTAGCCCAAGAGGAACGGCCTCTTTTTTCATACCGGAATAAAGCTCTTCGATCTTCAAAAGCTGCTGCCTCGAAAGGCCAAGCTTATCTTTCATCTCGATCAGATGAACCGGGCCGGGATAACCGTTTAATTCCGCGGCTTTTGCCAGACCCCATCCTTTTCCCGCGCGCAATTCTTCCAGATCGCTGTTTGAAAGGCTCTTTATCTCTCGTTTTTCCTGACCGGCATATTCAGAGCGTTGCTGAGCCGTTGAATAAATCGCGCTGCTTATTACAGATCCAACAACAATCACAATCGAAATAACAATAAGTAGTTTTTTCATATATTCCTCTTCTTAAGATTCACTTAGGACAGATTCTATATGAAATTTACGCGAAGGCCATATGACCAGGATCATACGGCGTTTAATATTTTGATATGTTTTTCGCGGCGTTCTATCACAGCTTCTTGTTCGAGTTTTCTAAGTTCCCGGTAAACCGTCTCGTGCGCGAGCCCGAGCCTTCCGGCCAGGTCCTTTAAGGTGAATGGAAGTGTGAGTATCTTTGTTTTTGGATCGGAAAAAAGTAGGAAGTAGTTGAGAAGCCGCTCCCTCGCCGAGTTTATACTACGTAAATGAAGATCGGTTCTGAGCCTCTTTACCTCGTTCGAAAGATGAGTTATGTATTTGATCGCCGTTTCGGGATGCTTCATAAGCACACTTAAAACTTCCTTTTTTGGAAAAAGTGTAAGCCGTGAAGGTTTTGTCGCGACTGCAAAGCAATCATATTTTTCAGAAAACAGCGAGGCTTCGGCAAAACACTCGCCTGCCCCGGCCTGATGAATTCCGACCACTGCTCCATCGCTGGTGTAGCGTTCGATCTTTATCCCGCCGTTTTCAACGGTAAAAATTCCCTCAGCGGTCGTTCCCTGCTGAAAAACAAACTCATTTGTCCGGTAATCCCTTTCGGTAATACTGATCGATTCGGAAAACAGTTCTTTTAGATCATGTGCCAACATGGTATTGAGAAAATTATACTGAACCCGGTTTCCCTAAAATATGATTCGAATCATATCGGCTGTGACGGCAGACAGGTTCTTCCGCTTGCGGTTATTTTGAACCTTGCCAGCTCTGACTGAACCAAAAGTGCCAACGGCACGCCATTTTATTTCCCCGCTGCTCTGCAGCAACACGCCAACTCGATCCATCTAGGGGTTATTCCACATTTATGCTATAGTTTCATAAATGAAACAGTGATTCAAAACGTTTCATATGCAACTGTAAGTAAAAGGATAATAATGGAACCAAAAGATAATCATATAAATTATGTCGAGTTTAAGGCTGGAGACCTTGAAGAAGTAAAGAAGTTTTACACGGAATGTTTTGGCTGGACCTTTACTGATTACGGCCCGGCGTACGTGTCATTTGCAGACAGCGGTCTTTCTGGAGGGTTTGAAAAGTCGGACAACGATGTCGTCAACGGTGCACTGGTGGTTTTGTATCACCAGGACCTGGTCGCGATCAAAGAAAAGATAATCGAGGCCGGTGGAAAGATCCCGAAAGACATATTTGACTTCCCGGGCGGAAAGAGATTTCACTTTACGGATCCATCAGGAAATGAACTTGCGATTTGGTCGGATAAATAGAGTGACGGCGATACACAACTGGTTGGTTTGGCAGCTTATGTAATGAGCGCTCAGCGTGTAGCCCACACCGCTCCGGTGTGGGAAAAGAATGCGATAAAACACCCGGAGCTGTCGTAGACGGCGACAGCCTATCACCCGTTACACGGGCCCGGCACATTTTTTTGACCCACCCATAGCTCACGCTATGGGCTACATGCTATCCATCCGCATACGCGGACTGCGGTATTAGAAAATCGCGTCAAACAGGCGGAAACACGACTGGCTGGTATGGCAGCTCATGTAATGAGCTTTCAGCATGTAGCCCACACCGCTCCGGTGTGGGACGATTCCGATAAACCACCCGGAGCTGTCGTAGACGGCGACAGCCTGTCACCGGTCACACGGGCTCGGCACATTTTTATCCATACCCATGGCACATGCTATGGGAAAACCAAAAAAAAATCGTTCTGAGCTGTCGTAGACAGCGACAGCCTGTCACCCGTTTCACGGGCTCGGTACATTTTTTGAACCACACCCATAGCTCTCGCTATGGGCTACATGCTATCCGTCCGCATACGCGGACTGCGGAATTAGGGATTTGACCGCTGCGGTATGTATTGCTGCCCTGGTGTTTTTTGTATTTAGACAGAGGAAATCAAATTCGATTGGGTAAACTTGCTGGAAATGGCCGGGCCGGAACAACAGTGGCCTCGTTAAACAACAGGCGGATTAATACTTATTCTTCTCATCCACAGCAATAACCCACGTGTAGGCTCGTTTGTTATAAAAACGCTTCACACCCGACACCGGCGGAACGCCTTCGGACCTTAATGTGTATTCGTAGGAGCCGCGTTTGAGGCTGATGTTTTTTATCGTT
>JABDJV010000157.1 GCA_013003295.1 Pyrinomonadaceae bacterium
GGAGATAGGAGACAGGAGGCGGGAGATAGGAGACGGGAGACGGGAGACAGGAGACAGGAAACAGGAGAGGGGAGACGGGAGACAGGAGATAGGAGACGGGAGACAGGAAACAGGAGACAGGAAACAGGAGTCAGGCGGCGGGAGGTAGGACTCCAAGATTAGCCACCTCGTTTACGAGGTGGTCAGAAGTTACCCGGTCTCTAGCGCGCTGTTAGCGTGCTTTCAATTTTCTCCGATTAATACTGAAAGGACGCTAAAGCGCCCTAAAAACACCAACCCGGACCACCCCATAAATGGGGTGGCTATACGCAAGAAGCGCCGGGATTGTTTAGCCTCGAGGTAGGATAGGAATAGGTGAAAGATAATTAACCTCGATCAGGAAACGAGAAAAGTAAAATGGGATGGTGACGGAGATAACTGAGACACATATTCAACGACCCAGAGGAGGTAGCAAGCCAAATCAGGAAAGTTTATCGATTCTGCGACCAAAATGAATCAGAATCTCTCACAAAATTATCTCAAGTTCATTTGCTTTCGCAAATGTGCGGGCAGGGATGCCGCGCTCCCAACAAAAAAAAGGCGGTGAATTCCGCCTTTTTCCAAATCTTTCAGCAAACAATCTACTCTGGTGGGCCTTTACACGACTCTTTATAAAGAGCCGGCTGCTTCGTACTAATTATAGGATAATTCTCCGCTTCTGCATTTTTCTCGATCCAATCCGTATATTCTTCCGGGAAGGACATATCCGAATAAATTGCCTCGACAGGACACTCCGGAATACAGGCGTCGCAATCAATGCAAACGTCCGGATTTATAAGAAGCCTGTCAGGTGTTTCGTGGAATGCTTCCACCGGGCAAACCGCCGCACAATCAGTATATTTACAATCGATACAGGGTTCGGTAACAATATAGGTCATCTAGAAAAAACTCTCCTCAAACATTAAAAAATCAAATTAAAACCCTAATACGCAAACGATAACTTGTCAAAGAAGGTTAGACAAGTGTTAGAATGCCTCAATATCCTATAAAACTTTGCCGTAAATCAGTTGGGAAAATTTTATGCAAAATATGAAAACAGATGAGTTAGCCCTGGACTTTTTGCGGGTTGCCGAGGCCGCCGCGATCGAGTCGGCCCGAACGATGGGACAGGGTGACCGAAAGCACTCAGACCACGTCGCTGTAGAAGCGATGAGGGAAGTTATGGATACCGTGCCAATGCGCGGAAGGATCGTGATCGGTGAGGGCGAAAGGGACGAAGCCCCGATGCTTTACATTGGTGAGGAAATCGGCGGAAAAGAATATAGCGATGAGGTAAGAGAATCTTTTCCTGAGATCGATATTGCCGTGGATCCCCTGGAGGGCACGAATTTATGCGCACTTGGTGCGAATAATGCGATCGCTGTACTGGCAGCGGCCGAGCGCGGCGGATTGCTCAATGCGCCCGATATCTATATGGATAAGATCGTCGTCGGCCCTTCCTGCAAAGGGTCGGTTGATATCGAAGCCCCGGTAGAGGAAAATCTAAAGGCGATCGCCAAGTCGTTAAGCCGGGACGTAGATGATCTAACAGTGATCGTTTTGGACCGTCCACGGCACAAAAAATTGGTTGACGAGGTTCGGGGTGCGGGTGCTAGAATTCGACTTATCGGTGACGGCGACCTTTCGGCCGGAATCTCAGCAGCAGTTGCGGGAACGAATATTCACGCCTTGATGGGTATTGGCGGCGCGCCGGAGGGAGTTTTAACTGCGGCTGCGATGAAATGTCTGAACGGCGAAATTCAAGCCCGGTTGATTTATGATCCTGAGCGTTTAAGTGTAGACGCGTCGAAGGTTCCGCCAATGGAAGAAGTGATGGAGCGGTTAAAATCCATGGGCATAGATGATCCGGATAAAGTGTATAACACAAATGATTTAGCTCCGGGTAGACGAATAATATTCGCGGCAACCGGTGTTACTGACGGCTCACTTTTGAAAGGGGTTCGGTTTTTTGGTGAAGGAAAGCGAACGAATTCGGTCGTGATGACTACCGACACCAGAAACATACGTTTTGTGGATACTGTTCATGTAGAAGGCGGACCTGATGCGGTAATTCGATTCTAGAACGCTAAAAGAACTTACCGTCAGGAGTAGTTATTTGGTAAACTACGCAGTGTTTTGATATTTGGAGTTATTTTTTTTTATGAGTGAACTTTCAACAAATGGTAATAAATCACCAGTTGAACAAAACGGTTCTGCCCCTGCGAAAGATGGCGGCAAGCTAATTGTTTTAACTGCCCCCCTGACTGAGGCGATTGATCATGCCGGATATTTTATCCAAATGTCGATGGCTTCGCTTCCGATTTGGCTTGAGAGCATTCTTAACCGAAAATATCCTGATTGGAGAAAGGTCGAACGCTATGAAGATGGCTCGGCAAAGTACATGCCGGCCGGTGTTCGGCTGGTTGAAACATCCCTGCAACGTAAATACAGCAAAGATGATATCGTTTGCTGTTTTCCCGAGGACCTGGAAAAGTTTGTCGGACCGAATACTAGGGTTGTTGCGGTTTCGACGCATAACCCCTTGGGGGTTACCTTTGCGGCGGGTGTTTATACATCGATCTTTGGCTCCTCAAAAATGCCGATCAATTCTCACTACTCACGCGAATTGTTTGAACAGATAAAAACGAATCCGCACCGAGATAATTATAAAGTCATCGTCGGCGGTTCAGGCGGCTGGCAGATCATACAGACCGATATGTATGACGAACTCGGAATTGACTGCATCGTTGATGGACGAAGTGAATCAGACGATACGCTTGACCTTTTCGAAAAGGCGATCGCGGGAGAAGATCTTCCAAAAGAAGTTGTTGTCAAACATCCAACAGACCGGGATTCGATAATGTTCCCGGATTCGCGGACTACTTTCGGCGTGGTTGAAATGACTACGGGCTGCGGAAGACGTTGTAAATTTTGTGTACCCGATTTGAATCCTCAAATTGATCTTCCGAAAGACAAGATCATGGACGCTGTTCGAGCGAATGTGCGTGAGGGAAACAAACAAATTTCGCTGGCCACGGAGGACATGTTTATTTGGGGACAGGTTCATACCGACATTCCTTTTTATTATCCGAATCGGGAAGCCTTGGTTGACCTATATAAGGACATCGTCGAAACACCGGGTGTTGAACAGCACGTTTTGAGCCATTCAACGATCGCGCCTGCGGTCGTCGATCCGGTAATGATCGAGCAGCTTTCGGAAGTTTTACTGCCGAAGAGTCCGATCCACTTTCCATATCTAAGTACCCATCCCGAAAAGAAGGCGCTGGCTCCGCTTATCGGTCTGGAAACGGCTTCGATCTCGATGGCAAGAAAAGTTATGCCTACGAAAGGAATTCCGTTTAAGATCGACCATTGGCAGAGTGTCGTTATTGAGGGCCTTCGGGTTTTGAACAAGAATAATTGGTTTCCTGCTATGACTTTGATCGTTGGAAATCCGGACGAAACCGATGAAGATGTAATGGCCACGATCGATCTCGTTTATGAGATGGAGCGCCAGGGGCTTTTTGCGTTCCTTATTCCGTCGATCTTTACACCATTGCACGATACGCGGATGGAGATGGAGACCGGAGTAACCCAAACCAAGCAGCTTTCCGAAATGCAGTGGCAACTGATGATGAAGTGCTGGAAAATGAATCTGCGTCCGGGACAGTATTCCTGGTGGGGACCAACCGCATGGAGAGCGGGGTCGATCGGTATGTGGCTGTACAAACTGCGCAAATTGAACGGGCCAAACTTCACCTATCCGCTACTGATGTTCTCAGGGATTTTATCGGAAAAGCGTTTGGCAAAAATGGGCAAGATCTACCCGGGCAAGCCGCTTGACTTGTTAAGCAGAAAGGAATTGCTTGAGACGTTGAAACCAAAACAGCTGCAGTATATCCGCGAAGATACCGGGGACTTACCAGACAGCTATTTTGAAGCGAAGAAAGCAAACGTCGTGGGAGTATAAGAGAACGGAGCCAAATGCAGGACGCAGACGGCTCCGGTACTTTTAAACACTCGCGCACTTAAATCGGTTTCTCGCTAAGGCCGGTTGATATCCAGAACGGCAAAACGGTCTCCATTTAGAAGTGTATGGTCTTTTTCTGACCTGCTTAGCTCGAATTCGACCGTTCTCCCTCCCGACCTCAGTTCAAGAAACGAGCGATTACCAACTGAATAGATCCTATATGTCCCTTCGTTAGCTCCCCGGACTCTCCTTGTATCTGAACCACCCGCGCCCCAGTAGCCGTTGCTTGAGCTTGAATAAGAATAGAACGTGCCATTAACATAAAGCTTAATTATTGCTGTATCAGACAGCCCGGAGGAACCGCTTCCCGAATCGCTATTTGTGACGACCTTAAGATACTTAAGTTGTTTCCCGGCGATGCGCTTATTCCAGAATTTAGTATCCGGCGATTCGATCTTCCGAAAAAAGGAGACCGATTTCGCTAGTTTTTCAGCTTCGCTGATATGAACATCTCCAAATTTTCCTTTCTCCGCCACGATCGATATATTCATTCCTTTTCCCAGGCGATTTATCAATCCGATCGAAAAAACTCTTACCTGACTCCCGTTAAAAAGCCCCTCGTAAAAGCCTTCAACCCGGTCGCTGCCTCTTATTTTGAAATCACCGTCCGGTGTGAGCCGGATTCCTTCCTCCGAAATTCCCTTGAGCGCTACGGCTTTTAGTTCCTCAACATTTTTACTCGTGTTTTCCGAAAGGACCAGCATTCCAGAGATGGAGGTATGTCCCAATAAGTAGAATTCGCCGTCAAGCCCGCCGCGCCAACCTTCTGGAGGCTGAAAACTTAATCCCAATTCACGAAATTCTACCCGTCGATTCGTTTGTCCCCAAACAATTGAGGCGAACAATAATAAAGCCACAAATACAAAAACTATTACTTTCATTTCTTTTCATCTCCCGAGTTAATTGCTTACAAATATTCCTATCTCAACATCACGATTCTCTGAGCTTCAGTTTTTCCGATCTCCTTTCCGTTTTGATCGAGAGCAATTACCCGCCAGCTCGGATTGTTGTTCGCAAATCGGCTCCAAAACCATGATGGCGCTTCATAGGTCGTATTTGGCGCAAGGAGCATCGCCGCGAGGATCGGATTGTTTTCCGAGTCCAGGACTTCCAGACGATATGTATTTGCGGCCGGCAGCTCTTTCCAGCCAAATACGAGCGGTTTCTTAAGGTCGATCGGCGTTTCCTTTCGCGGCAGAACCAACGCCGTATTGCTCCAGGTAGATTTTCCTTCCCCGGTTATAAAAAACTTGAGAAACGGCATCGGGAAGGATGCCACTGCACCGGCGCTTACCGTTCCGTTACCTACTCCGACCGAAGCAAGATTTGAGCTTCCCTCCTTGTCATCCGTCGCCTCGATTCTCAAGAGCAGCAGGTATTGACCTTTTGCCAGCGTGGGGACGCGATCGGGCAATTCGAGCGGGAGTTCGAATTCGCCGATTGGGGGTAGAAAATGATTAAAGCGGCTGATCTGTGTATAGCGTTTTTGCGAAGCCCTTTGTTCAATGGGAAGAGTCGCCTCGGTCAGAAGATCCCGCGCCTTAGGTGCTTCTTCACCCGGCCGTACGATTTCCCAACGCCCTTTTAGTCTTCCCGTTCCATTGTATTTAATTTTTGCAGAGATCTTCGGAAATTTTTCGCCGGAATTTATAAACAGGATCGGCTTCTCCGAAGGGGTTTCGATCTCCACATTCGTCAGGGCAAAAGGAACCCTGGCTCCACCACCACTCATACGGCAGGTTACGGCAACAAATTGATCAGGCGCCCCGTTCGTCGAGACAAATCGGCGAACGTAGAAGAATCCTGCATCGCCACCATTTTGCGCCGCTTGATACGCACGTCTCACGACCGAGGGCGGGATTCCCATAATATCGGTAAAACCGGAGTTTCCGCTGCCGGTCGATTGATTGAGGCGAGCGGGAAGCGCTCCGTAGATCGAACCGGGACGACATTGTTGGCCGACTGCGGGGAGGGTCGCCGGAATCAGTGCCCCGCACCAGATCGCTTCTGCGGGTACATAGTTTGGCGGTATCGGGCCAAAGGTTAAAAAGACCGTTGTTGGATTTTGCGAATTTACGTTTACCCCGGTCGGGTTTACGCCGATCTGCCCAAGAATTGATATTTGCAATCCTACTATTAAGCTAATGATTATTACTATGTTTTTCATTTGTCCTCCCATTGCCAATTTCAAGGTCGATGGATTTGTAGGGGCAATTCCTTGTGGTTGCCCGATGAGCGAAAGCGAAAAACGCTTGATAATCTACAGAATTTGAGACGATTACGTAGTTTTCGCCTTTGGCTTATTGGGCAGGGACAAGCCGCTGCCCCTACAAATCCTAAAAGAAATTGAAGGTCAATCCTGCATTAAAGGTCTGCGATTTGTTGATCGTGTTAAAGAAAAACTGCCGATCGATCGAATCGCCATAACGGTTGGCGAATCTAATAAAAAATTGACCGGCCACTTTCTTAAACCTCTTTTCGCCGAGGTTAAAACTGTATGCCCATTGGGCGTCCATTTCCCCATTTCGCGTGTCGTTCAAATTTCCCGTATCGCCGGCGAGCGTCACCGAAAAGCCTCCGCTAAAGATAGAGTTTTTCAGGAAAGGCGTAGCCCATGTGCCCCGGGTTCCCAAACGGAAAGTTCGGTCGATTCTCTGCTGCTCAAAGCTTTTTTGCCTTTCCCGGGCAAAATCTATATCGAGCCCAAGCGATTCGAACGGCCTGTAATTTACTGTGATGGCATTGGAGGCGCTCGCAAGATCTGCGTTTTCCCTTCCCGGTTGACGATTATCCTGAAACGCCCGTGTGTGAGCGTACCCGACGCTTAGGTTTTCAGCTACATTCCATTGAGCATTAAACGATTGGTTATAACTTTTTTGATTTGGAACGTGCGATTCGCTGTTAAACAGCCCGGCAGTCGGCAAAAACGCTCCGAACTGATGTGTAAGATCGAAGGTATACGAAACTGTCGGGAGCCATTTGATCGATTTCTCACCGGTAAAAAACGAATTCAGCGGTATGCCGACATTTACATTATTTCGGCGGTTCAATGTTTTTAGGATCGAAGCGATATCATCCAGATTGTCGCGGTCACGCAAATTTCCAAAGCCAAAATTTATTTCGCCAAGATTTCCTGTGAATTCAAACTGGTGTTTTCTTCGATCGGCCTGCGTAAAAACACCGACGCTTCGAAAAAGTGGTGTGATCTCTTCGTGACGATAGGTTCCGGTTAATTTTAATTTCTTCTCCTTCCATAGTTTCAACCCCTGCACAATATCAAGGCTGATCTCACCGTAGCGGGCATTTTTCGTTTCTGACGTAACCGGAGTAAGCTCAAAACCCTGCTCAAGATCGGGATCGCTTGGATTTGTGAATTTGCTCCTGGTAAATCCGGCTTCGTACCGAAGACGTTGATTCTGGGTGTTTCCGGCGACGCGGAATCCGAATCCGATACTTTTTTCGGCATCGTTGATCTCGCCCTGATTAAAATTTTCCAAAGGAAGCAGGGAGCCGCGCATCAAGGAGAATTCAAACCGCAAACCGCCGGGCCGTTCCTTTATGAATTCACGGGCGAAGGTGCCGCTTATCAGGCTGTGTTTTTTTCGCGACAGGCCTAAAAAGTTTCCATAGCCGACGACCGACGTTCCATTGGCCGCCGCAAGTGTAAATTCATTTTGTTTGCCGATCGGTACGGCGACGGTAAAGCCGCGGCTTGAAAAACCATTGATCAAATGCCGGTTTGATCCGAATGAAACATGGCCCAGGTTAAACTTAAAGCGTCCTTTGCTAAGCTCGACGATATAGCTTGAGAGGTCGATTCTCGGTGCTTTGTTTTGAAGCTCACCAAATCTCAATGCCTCCTGCCGAAAGCTTGATCCGGCAAGATCAAACTGATTGCTAAAAGACCAGCCGCGATTTGTTACCTTAAATGAAATTGATCCCTGCCCTGCAACGTCTGTGAAGGGATTTCTCTCCGGGGCCGAATCCCTAGGGAAACTGAGGACCTGATTCTGGCTTTTTATGTTGATCGATAAGTTTGGAGTAAATTCGATACCATCCGAACTTTCACCGTCTTCCGGGTAATTTTCAGCCGCTTCGATCGGTTCATCCGGTATTTGCGTCCCGGGCTCTACGGAGTTCGGATCTTCTACGACCTGAAGCTGGAAGTCTCCCAGAGTCTTCCATTCGCCCTGATTATCTATCAGGTAAACTGACAATTGATTTTCACCAAGCGGCAATGGGAAAACGCTTGGTTTATACGACAGAGACAGATTCTCCAGCGAAAAGAGCGATGAGTAATCGGTCGCGCCGATAAAGACCGCTATTCTTCCCTCACCCGGGTTCAATGCTCTGCTCAAACGAAGTTCAACCAACGAATCAGCTGCGATCTCGGCTTCTGAAAGACCGAATGTAACGGTGACCGGTTCGTCCCCGGTCGCACCTTGGGCTGAGGCTCCCGATGATAAAGACAAAATTGTCGTTAAAAGCAAAAGCATGTATAAAGCGACGATATTTTTCTTCAGCATTTTCTCTCTCCCTAAACAAATCGAAGATCTCCGTGAAATTGACCGCAGTATTAACCCCGACACTCAGACTTAATTCGGCTCTTGAATGGTGGCACCAGCGGGCTCTTTTCTTTGGGCCCTTTCTTAATATTGAAACCAACGATTCGCCACGGACTATAATTTGTAACCCGAAGGTTCCAGCCGCCATCGAGGTTCGCGTCAGCCTGAGTTACGTGATAAATAATGTTGAATTTCGGACTCTTGCCGGCTGCGTGATAGGAATAGTAATTTCCACTTTTCGCGACTTGTCCGTTGGGTTTTAAAAGCTCAATTTTTAGTTTGACGAATGTGGGGATCACCCGGTCAACGTGCCATTTAGCCATCAGGGTCAGCTTTCCTTTTTCAATTCCGCCGGAATTGCCGCGGATAGTTCCGGCCAGCAAGGAGATTCTTCGTGTTTTCGAAGTTCCTTTGCTAAGCGCAAAAGGCGCATATCTAAGACGCAAATCTCCACTTCCATTACATTCCGACTTTGGTTGGAATTTACTGCGGAAATAGTAGGCTACCGGATTTGGGTCGCTTCCTTTTCTTATATCGAGTCCTTTTACGTCATATCTGCTGCTGTTGGAAAAGACTAGCTTAAAGTCGCCTGTTTTATTGGCTTCAGCCCTGGAGATTTCCGTTCCTAACGAGCATTTAGGACTCGTCCCGAGCGGGGCGTAGTAGGAATAGCACCTTTCGGTATCCAGCGTAGTATTCCCGTGTTTCAGACTGACGGTAAGTTTGTTTGGCGCGACCCCGACCGTGTACCACTTAACTTTGATCAAGAATTTCCCGGCGCGCGGATTGGTAAGTCCATCTAGCTTGCGTTCAACGGTTTGTCCCCTTCTTACATTTATTGGCACTGAACCACTGAGCGTAAGGTCGCTGGTGTCAGCGAATCCTTCTGACAAAAATGTCGCTGTCAATAGAATCACGACCCACATTCCTTTTGCCATATTTCGTTTTAGTTGGTTTCCGATGTTTTTGTTTCTCTTTTTCACTATTTTTCTTCCTTCAGTTTCTACTGTTGTTTAGTTTCAAAACGTGTCGGTATTTCACTTAAGGACGTTGAAACGCCCTGATGTAAATCCCGCCCAACCACGCCGTATGCGGCGTGGTTAAAGGGGACCGGATTCAGACAGCCGCAATTGAAGACTGCCCGTTCGTTACTAGCAACGGTTTCTGTATGTGCTCTTAAAATTGGGAACAAGTGGAATCGGATCCGAACCTTTTTCAATATCAAATCCAATCACTTCAAGCCCACTGTTATTCGTTATCCGGATCTTCCACGTTCCTGTCAGATTTGCATCCGCATCCGTAACGTCATAGCGCATAACCATTTTCGTTTTCCCCTGATTGTTGTGGTACGAAAATGCATTCTTTGTCCTGGCAGTTTGCCCGTTTGGTTTTATCAGCCTCACGGACAGACGATTAAAATAAAGCACCGGGTTTACTGCGTGCCATTTGGCTCTTAAGAGGATTATCCCTTTTGATTTACCGACCCGGTAAAGATTTCGGGTTACTGTATTTCCTTTGGGGATCGTTACCGTTGACCCCTGCATATTCAGAGTCTTGGTCGATTCAGAGCAGGCCGGAGCTGCCGGGGTGTAGCGAAAAACGGAAGTGAATCTGGGCACAAGTGGAATCGGATCTGCGCCTTTTTCTACATCAAAACCGATCACTTCGAGCCCGCTGTTATTGGTCGCTTCTATTCTCCATGTCCCACTACGGTTTGCTTCTGCCTGGGTAACGGTGAAGTTGTATGCGCATCGGGGTCGTTTATTAGAGTGATACGAGAAACACCTGCGGGTTAGGAGTGTTCGATTCCCGTGCTTTAGGCGAATGGTTAGCCGATTAAAATACGGAACCGGATTTACCGCGTGCCATTTTAGTCTCAACCTGATCTGTCCGGCGGTATTTGCCGGAATCCTGTATAAGGATCGGGTGACCGTATTTCCTTTGGGAATGGTGGCGGTTGATCCGGCCATGTCAATTCGCCGGTCAACGCCCTGGGCTGCTCCCGCCAAAAAGAACAACGTCATTGCCAATGCCAAAAGATTTGTTTTCGTTGCGCCAAAAGATCTCATCAATTTTTTCATTTTCTTTCTCCTTTAGTTTTTTCTTAATATGTAGATCGAGAAACCTTTTCGAATTCGCGATCATGATTTGCCAATCAGCTGAGCGAATCTTAAGGAGTCTCGATGTGAAATACCTTTAAAAAAGCTAAAGAAAAGCTAAAGAATTTCTAATGGCAGCTATATGCAGTAATACCAAGGGTTTATGCACCGGCAGACCAATCCTGCGATCCGGCGTCCCGTATGTATATTGAGGTCGTTTTTGATTTTTGAGGGTTTAAACAGGCGGCCTGGCGAAAAAAAAGAGGGCGAATACGCCCCCAAAATAATTGATGTGATTAAATTTCTATTTCTATCCGCAGACGCCTCTTGGGGTCATCTTAATTGTTCCTTGTACGCGTTGGGTTGCTTTCAGCGATAAACCCGTAGCCTCCAATGTCCAATTTTTTCCCGGACGCGCGATGTAAGAGAATCTCAGTCTTCCTCGGCTTGTGCTTTCGTATTCGCGCATCGTTCGTCCGTTTTGCTTTAGCACGAATTTTATTTTGCAATTGCGGGCATTGTTGTTTCTGCACGTGGTCATCCAGTTAAGATCAAACTCAAATTTTCCGCCTCGACCGGTCGGTTCCATATAACCGGGTATTGTATATTTCACATTTCTGCGATTAACGACGGTCCACGAACTAATCGTTTTTGATTTCGGAGAAGCAAGCGCAGGCGCTTCGACTTTAGGGAATTTTGCTTCGCCGGGGAGTTTAACCGGACCGGCCGTTATATTTCTGATGCGAAAATAATACGTCGCCCGCGCCCGGCTGCATGCGACTGAGTAACCAAATCGAACCGTCTTATAACTGACGCCCTGGGTAATTACGATCTTGTTTTGAATAACCTGGCTGCCTTTCATTAATTGGACCTGAAATCGGGAACCGGGAAGATTAGCCAATATGGATTTTGCCCTAATCAGAACGGTTGCCCGAAGGACCCCGCCATCGGAGGATCTGAAGCTTTGCGAATTTGCATAGGCCCCGGTGTGGGGTATGTGGACCGTGCGCAGGCTTGTTGCCGCAAGTGAATCGATTACGCCTAATAGCGCGATGAATAAAAAGAGTCCTAATCCGATCGTTGTTCTTTTTGATAAATTTCTCATTCTTTTACGCTCCTGATTGTTTTTTCGTTTCTTGCGTTGTGTATTTAACTGGTGGGTGGTGCGGAAACGTGTCGGAATTTCTTTAATAGAATAGAAAAAAGCTCGTCAAAAATTGACGAGCTTTGTTATTCCACTCTAACTTTTCCAATAGATCATGGTCTAACGGCATCCTGAAGTGAATGCGAGACGCGGTATTACATTGGCAGCATCACCGATCGAACTCGCCGATACGCGCAGACTCCAATTCCCTCCAACGCGATTTGCGGGAACCATATAATTAAGTCTCAATTTCTGATTTGATGGTGCAAATCGTGTTGTATATGTATATCCCCATCTCGAGGTCGAAAGTACCCGACCGTTTCGCACAATTTGAAACCGCAGTTTGCATCCGGCGAGGTTTAGATTGCACGTACTGCCCCAGGTAGCCGTCAATGTAAGCCGGCCAGGAACTCGCGGAACCAGATTTCTTGGTACCGGACGGGTCAAGGTCTGTCCCTGTGTGATACCGAATCTGGACATGTTATTCGCCCTCGTTACGGGGCGCGGTGGGTCGAAGGGTACGAATTTGGCGATGCCGGCCTGGCGGTTCTGCGGCAGGTTGTTTCTTACCCTAAAATGATATCGGCCGGTTTGATCGCATGCGACATTAACATCAAACACCATACTTCTGAATCTTGTGTTGGTCGTTACGCTTCGGATCTGAACAACTCTCCGTCCCCGCATAAGCATAACCTGATAGGTTGAATTGCCGCCGGAGCCGAGGAAACCTCTCACCGCCGCCTGAACCGTAACTCGTAGGCGTCCACTCCTGCTCACATTAAAAGTGCTGGTTGAGGCAAATCCGCCATTTCTCGGAATTGATAGGTCGGGCAACCTAACTGCAGCAAATGTCGCTGACGAACTTGATATAGTGAACAAAGCCACGAAGGCCATACAGATCAACGATTTGATATAAATTCTTTTCATTTTCATTTTTCTCCTTTTTTGTATTTTCGGGGGTAAATCTGCAGGCGAAAATGGAAGTTCATTGCAGCTGCAGTTTTGCCTCTCATTTATTACTGCTGGAGATCATGAAAATGTGTCGGAATATTCCGGGGGAATCGCCTGGTCATCCTCGAATGTAGATTTGGCGAGTTGAGTTTCTGCTCGTAATGCCAGGCCGGTGTTTTTTTCCAGTACTTTTTCTGCAATTCTTAGGATAGACGGAGGCTGCCAGACCGAAAATAGATCGATGCGGAGGGGCGCAGGCCAACTGGCAGGAAGTGTAAAAATTGCAGAGATTTGTCGCGCCTTTTTTCGATCTGGAAATGAGATTCTTTTCTCAGCTATTTCCAATCACCCTGCAGCGTAAAAGCAGCCCAATAATAGGGATTGTTCCATTCACTTTCTTTGATCATTTCGATCTGCGCCGTGCGCATCGCTGCTGAGGGTTTTTGTTTGTCCTTGAGCATCGCCCTGTAAAACTTCTTCATAAGTTTCGAAGTCGCCCGGTCCTCAACCTTCCAAAGACTGGCGACTACCGTTTTCGATCCGGCATACATAAATCCACGCGTCAGACCGATTAATCCCTCACCTTTAACGTCTTTGCCAAGCGCAGTTTGACAGGCACTAAGTACGACCAGATCGGCGCCTATTTGGAGATTGTATATGTCATGAAGGCGTAAGAAACCATCCTTCGGATTTCCGCGTTTATCGACCAATGATAAAACGATACCGGACAGCTCCGGGTTTTTATTATTTAGCAATCCATGGGTTGCAAAATGAAGAATTTGATACTTACTTAAGTCTCCATTCATCAACAAGTCTCGATCCGCTGAAAAGTCTACCGCTCGCAGAGATTTATTTTTAGAAACAAAAGAGGCAATGTCGTTTGCTTCCTTTCGGCTAAATTTCAATCGACGGAATTCGTTAATGCTTAGGTCATCGGCTGAGCGCTTTAGTTGGCCCAAAAAGGATTTTTCCGGTGCGATTTTCAGATTTACATTCCGGTTGCGGGTATTGGATTTTTCCAGCGCGAGACTTTGGGCGACACGCCGGTCGGAAAGTGAGAAAACCGGGTCGGCCAACACTGCTACCGAATCGAGGATCTTGCCCGGTTTTGAAGGTGTCGCGCGTACGATCGCCAGGGTCGAAGCAGAAGGCAAATTTACTATTTCATGGCTCAATATCAACGGCTGATATTGTCCGGCCAGGCTGGATAACGCCCCAAAGGGAATATACTGAAGGTGGCCATCGGCAACTACGATCAAGCGCTTTTTATTAAGTTTATCTGCAAACGGATGGATTATCATTTTGCTGAGTTTGGATAACGACTCCGAAATTTGACGGTTGACCGCATCCATGCGGGACTGAACGTCTTCCGGGTTTTCATTAGGTTCCGAAAGATCTCTCGCAGATATCAAGCTATAAACTCGTCGACTCGCTTTTCCAATAATTTCTTCATTTGGCAGCGTAAAACTTTTGAAAGCATTGTTCGTTACAAGCCAGACGTAACTGTGTTTTTTGCCAAGCGAATACTCTAAAAGAATGGAATCTTTATCGAGAAGACTTTGAATCTTGCTTATTTTTGAGGTTTGGGGTTCCGTTAATTCGGCATATCTTGGGTTGCTAACGCGAATCTGTGCTTTTACTTCTTCAAACTCACCCAACAATCCCGACAGTTCGGCTTCAACCGATTCAAGTTTTTTCTCGGCACCCTTTCGGCCAGACAGCCTTGCCCGTCGTGACTCTTTAGAATTTACCTGTATTTGCAGTTTTTTCATTCGTTCGAGTAGTCGGGGGTCGACACCTCGCTGAATTTCTAAACGGGATTCAGATAAAAGATCGACCAAACTTCGTGCGCGCGCCTTTTCACTTATTTCGAGGGCTTTGATATCAAATCCATCGGTAGGGGCGAGCCTGTGACGCTCCATCAGAATAGCTATATACGAAGTGTAAAAGTCTTGCAGCCGTTCCAAAAACGATGTTCGAAGACTCTGTATGGCTACGCTCGAACGAAGCGATTCAATCCGCTCTATAGATTCTCCCAACAACTTTTCAGCTGATTCCAAACTTCCTTGTTTGCGGGCAATATCGGCAAGAGATTTGAGGGCCTGAGCTTCAATTACGCCATATCTAATTTTTCTGCTTAGGGTCAGGGCTTGCGTTTGATAGTCTTTCGCCTTGTCCAGATCACTCTGCGCTTCATAAACCAAACCAAAATAATGCAGCGTTGCTGCTTCAGAACGAAGATTGCGAGATTTTCGATGCAATACCAGAGATCGGTTAAGATTAACGAGGGAATTCTCATAATCACCTTTTTTATATCGGGCAAAACCAACGTTACCGAGGGTTGTCGATTCCCCCCTGAGGTCTCCAATTTTACGTTTTATTTCGAGCGAGTCATTTAAGAATTGTTCGGCGCTAGCATAATCTTTGAGCACTAAATAGATGATTCCAATGTTATTGAGCGTATTACCCTCGCCGCGCTTATCTCCAATCGATCTTCTGATCTTTAAGGCCCGGTTCAGGAAATCCAGGGATCTTTGGTTTTGACCCAGAAGCCGGTAGACCTCGCCGATATTGTTTAACAGGCGTCCACTATTCCGGACACTAGCGTGCGCTTCCGTTAGAGCCAACGATTGCCGATAATAGTCCAGAGCTTTTTGGTACTCTCCCAGGTACTGATATATTCCACCGATATTTCCCAAATCACTCGCCTCGCCTCCATAGTTTTTCCTTTCACGATTGATAGCTAAGCCTTGTTGATAGTATTTCAATGCGGTATCAAGATCTCCGGTGAGATGATACATAAGGCCAATTCCCCGCAGCGTTGTCGCCTCGCGGAGATGTTTCGAGGCTTTACTATAAAAAGCCCTCGCTTCTTTCAGGCTTTCCAGTGCCTTTGGTATATTCCCCAATGAATACAAGACGTTGGCAAAATACTGTTTGGTGTCGGCCTGGCCGAGCAGATCTCCGGACTTTTGCCAATACCCGAATGCCTCTTCATATATTGGAATCGAACGCTTTCGCGATTCAGCCTTTCCCATAGCATGCAGCATTTCGGCTTCGACAAGTTTTGCCTGGCCTTTTATGAGAAATTGATCCTGATCAGTAATATCGCGAATCTCCTCCAAAATAATTCTATAGCTGCCGCTCTTCTTATTCTTACCTAAAGGAATGATTTCTACCCGGTAATTTCCCGGGGCGTTGGCGACCAAACGGACTCGAATGTTCTTTCTTACCTCGATAAAGTTTCTTACTTCGGCGATTTGTAAACCGGTCGGATCAAATACTCGGACGAAACAGAGAAGGCTGATCTGTTCGACTCTAAATCCGACGAACTTATTTCTGGTGACCGGTATTCGAAATGATTCAGATTTGCCCCCCACAGTTTTTCTTTCAGTAGCTTTATTTATCTCGAGAAGAGTGAAGTTTTCATTCTGTGCAAAAGTCGCTGAGCATAGAGACAAACAAACAAACGCGATCATCAAAAACATCAGGCCTGCGGAAAGTTTTCGTAAAATCATTTCTCTATACATAGCGGGGGGCTCCTTTTATTACTTTGTCCTTTCGACGATGAAATTATAAAAATTGATTTCTTCTTTGCTGCCTTCTTCGGTTACTCCGTGAACGACGATTTCGTGTTTGCCTCGGTTAAATTTCGCGGCAGGAATACTGATCGAAATGGATCTTCTCAAGCGCTTTTTCGACTCCACGACCTGTCCATTCCAAATCGTGTTTCCTCCCGGACCATTTAAACCGATCACAAATTTCTCATAGTTTGGACCGAAATTTTCAAATAGTCGCAAACGCACCGTTTTCACCGATTGAGGAATTCTTAAAACCGGGCTCGAGGAGCTTCTAAGCGGCGGCATTAGCGAAAAAGCATAAACAGTCGGCTGTTTTGGGATCGCTTTTGGTGTGGTTTTCGGTTTTGGCGGTGACTTAACGGGTTTTGGAGTTGGCGCCGCTTTCTCCAAAGGCTTCTCAAGCGATCGGTTTTGATTAACGTTGGTTTCAATTGCGCGTTCGTTTGTTGTATTAGCTGGTCTTTCGCGTTCGTTGACGGGTTCAGGTGAATTATCGGGCTCAGGGGTTTCGCGTGCTATTGGCGTTTCCTCGATTTGATTGGAATTATCAGCGGCAATTGGCGGTTTTGAATCTTGACTCACAATCAGCCAATAAGCTCCAAAAAGTGTCAAAATCAGCAATACCGCCAAGCCTCCGGCCAATGCCGGGTTTGAACCTCCAAAAAGACTCGAAACCGACGCCCAGAATCCTGCTCGATTGTCATTTGATTCGACCGTAATCGAATCTTCGCTAAGTATCTTTGCGCTTATGGTTCTTGCAAGGTCAACTCGCTCGCGACGGCTTACGGCAGTCAAATATTTCTTCTCGAAAAGTCTCTTTTCATCAAATTCCAATTCGCCTTTGATATATTCATCGATAAGATCGGTCTCAACTTCTTCCAGGAACATAGCAAGATCCTGATCCTCAAAAATGCGATTTTCAAAATCTTCGCGTTCGGATTCGATCAGTTCACCATATAGGTACTGAATCACTTTTTCTTTATTTTGTTCAGAGTTTTTCATCAATCTCGGTTCCAGTAGCAAAAGAGTCCGAGGGTAGTCTTCACTTGTAACTGACTAATTCCTTAAAGGTGTGTCGGTTTCTTTTACCATCCTTCGTTTATTTGAATGCATTTTTTTATGCACGCCTCTAATTTTCGTCGCATACGTACAACCCTATTTCGGAGGGCATTTTGCGGAATGCCCAACTTTTCGGCTATTTTCCTTCTGTTTTCGATTTTTTTGCGGCGTTCGCCCTGATAATAACCGACGATAATTTCTTTTTTGCCTTTGGAAAGTTTTTCTAAACAATCGTTCAGACAAGAAACTTCGTTATCGATTCCATCTTCATTTTCTTCGACCGGCGGATTTGAAATTTCCGGAAGCTCGTTTGATGTTTTTTGCTCGGGAGATCTGCGGAGTTCAAGCGTCAGGAGGCGGGCGATTCCCAGTGCGTAGGTATTTACGTTTTCGAGTTGTTCGCCGGATTCGAGTTTTTTCGCAAGTCGGTTGATAACCTCGTCGGCCGCGGTTTCTGCGCCTGCAATTCCTCTGACTTCAAAATAACGAAGCAAATTTCTGCACAGCAACAGGTATTTGTCGCCCGCCTCGTCGCGGTCTTCCGATAGAGCCGCGAGTAGTTTGTCGAATGCGGCTTCGGTTAATTCCCACCTTCTTTTTGCCGTACCTTCCGCTTCCATTTTTATATTGCGGAGACAAAACCCTTTTCTGAGTAACCTTTAGCGAATAAAAGGGTAGACGAAGCATCATTCGAAGTTTTGCAGTCGCACATTCCGAAATCCGCTAAAAGTTTCGCACTGAATATTGTATGATTACCAATATATAACGAAACCCGCGTAAACATAAAGTTATTTTATGACTGAGCCCGCTGAGAATTACACCTCGCAGATTGTGTTGCAGAATCTAAAGAAAAAGGCCTACTGGCTTTGGGGTTCGGTTTTATTTATCGTCGCTGTATGGGTTTTGATCATTCTTGCCGCGCCGATCGCAAAGGCAAACGAGCTGATCGGAATATCAAATCCGATCTACTCCTTCTATAGCTATATTTGCCATCAAATTCCTTCGCGTTCATTTCACATTTTAGAGCATCAATTTGCTGTCTGTTCCAGGTGTTTTGGCGTGTATTTTGGCTTGTTGCTTGGGATGTTGATTTACCCTTTGATCCGCTCGATGGATGAGATCGAGCCTTTTCCGAGGTTTTGGCTGATCCTCGCGTTGGTTCCAATGGTTATAGACTGGTCCCTGACCTTTTTTGGAATTTGGGAAAACACACATTTTACAAGGGTTTCCACCGGGCTGATACTGGGAATTGCTTGCGCAATATTTATTGTTCCGGCTTTAGTGGAGCTTTCGCAGATGCTTTTGATCAGACAGCAAAAGCAGATGGTTGCCGCGGCAAGCGGCGACGATCCTGCAACGGGTTAGAGTCATGTCAGGAGTGGCCTGGGGCCAACAGCCAAGAGATTGGCCCGCGGATATACGCTAATAAGACGAATAGGAATGAGGCCAGATACCCCAAAACTCAAATAGCGTGCCGGCCGGTAGCCATCCGAATCAATTTCGCAGTTACAAATGAAGCCAGCTGATACCGGTCAAACAAACAATTTATCGCAAGAAACAGCTCCCGGTTCGTTTAAAATATAGAGAGTATTTCATTGACTATTCGTAAAAAGAGTAGGAAAATTAGAGATACTTCAATTGGCAGGTGTCGACCAAAGAACTTTATGAGTTTTAATAAAGATACAGCAGCGAAAAAAGCAATGGAAGATTTGGCGACACGTTTGGGTGTTGATGAAGGCGGAATCGAAACACGATCGGTTGATGAAAAAGACTTTCCGGACATGTCGCTTGGTGCGCCGGCCGAAGGCGAAATGTCGGCATCGATGATTTCGAGCGGGTGGGTTATAAAACTTGGTGCGGATGGAAAGGGATACGAGTATCGCGCCGACAAATACCAGCTGCGATTGGTCGATTTTGAAGGAACGAATCATGTTGTCGTTTCGTAAATATAGGTTGTTAGTAATTCTTGCTTAAGAAGTTTCAGGAGCGGAAGTTATGAATAAAAAGAATATTTGGTTACATCTCGGAATCGCGTTATTTGTGATCGCGATCGCCGCAATTGCAGGACAGATCAGAAGCTGGCAGGTGGAGGTCACTGAGCGGCAGGAAATTCGCAAGCCGAGGATCATTAAATCCATGCCGATTGCTCCAAAACGGACGGCATCGGAAAGCGAGCCGGAAGTTTTGGTGAAATTCCGTCCGGGAGTTACCTTCGCACAGATCAAGAAACTCATTTCGCGAAACAACGACCGTATAGAAGACGAGATCGAAACCGTTAACAATCTTTATTCAATTGATGATCTGGACAACCAAAGTGCAAAAAGTGTTGCTGCTCAGTATAAAGAAATGACCGGCCTGGTTGTTTACTCTGAGCCTAATTACAGGATTCGGCTTGGCGATCCGACACAGACAAATTCCCCAAAGAACCTGGATTACCGTCCGAAAGATAAAACCAAAACAACACCTAATGACCCAATGTTTCAGGAACAATGGGCTCTCGCAAATAACGGACAAAATGGCGGAAAAGAGAAAGCTGATATCGGAGCACTTAAGGCTTGGCTGAAAACACAGGGAAGTGAAGACGTTGTTGTCGCAGTATTGGACAGCGGTGTTGATTACGCGCATCAGGATCTTGTAACAAATATGTGGTTCAGACCTGACAATATTCCCGCATACACAGACGACGAATTGGGAACGATTGATGATAAGAACGGTTACAATGCCGACGCAAATTCCGGCGACCCGATGGATACGAATGGTCACGGAACACACTGCTCGGGAATAATCGGTGCCGAAGGAAATAATAATAAAGGCATTTCAGGCGTAAATTGGAAGGTTGAGATCATGCCCTTGAAGTTTATGGGACGCGGCGGATTTGGAACTACAAAAGATGCCATCGAAGCGATCAACTATGCGGTCGATCGTAAAAAAGCCGGTGTTAATGTCCGTGTGATCAATGCAAGCTGGGGGTCGACCCAGTATTCGAAAGCGCTCGAAGATGCGATCCGTGCCGCGGGTGAAGCGGGAATCTTGTTTGTAGCGGCCGCCGGCAATAATGGTACCGACAACGACAATCGTCCCCACTATCCTTCAAATTATAAACTTCCAAATGTGATCAGCGTTGCCGCTATGGACCGGGGAGATGGTTTGGCGTCGTTTTCAAACTTTGGGGTCAAAACCGTCCACATAGCAGCACCGGGTAAGGATATTCTGAGTACGTGGCTAAACGATCAATACCGTGAAGCTTCGGGAACGTCGATGGCGACCCCGCAAGTAGCCGGTGTTGCGGCTTTGATAGTTGCAAGTAATCCAAAGATCAAGGTCGCCGAACTCCGAAAACGGCTTTTAAGCTCGGTTGATAAACTCGATGTGCTTAATGGAAAGGTTGAAAACGGTGGCCGGCTGAATGCGGCGAAGGCGCTCGAAGAATAGCAAGAGTATTTATTAATAATGAAAGCGATGAGATTAATTTCTCATCGCTTTTTTTTTAAAAAGATCACGCCCTTCATTGATTTAACCTGAATGATGTAAAATAGTTAGCAATCCTTCTAATCGTATCCGGCAAGGCAGCCGTCAGCATTATGTCTTACGAAGATCTTCTAATTTCTTACGAAATTCTCATAGTTTTTGGAATTATAATCTGTGCCGTTGTTCTATTTGCCACCGAAAAGATATCGGTCGATTTGGTGGCAATAACTGTGATGGCAACTTTGATCGGACTGGGCATCATAACGGTCGAAGACGGAATCTCAGGCTTTAGCAACAAGGCTACGGTTACCGTCGGAGCGATGTTTGTTATCAGCGCCGGACTGTTCAAGACAGGTGCAGTTACCTACCTCGGCAAGATCATTTCGGATGTTTTTGCGCGCAGCTATTTGATGGGGCTGATTACCGTCATGATCGTGGTTGCATTCTTTTCGGCCTTTGTAAATAACACGCCGGTCGTTGCGATATTTATACCGATACTGCTTGGTGTCGCCAAGGACCTAAAAGCCAGCACCTCAAAACTCCTGATGCCGATGTCATTCGCTTCAATGTTTGGCGGTGTGTGCACATTGCTGGGTTCTTCAACAAATATTCTCGTCAGTTCGATCGCCGAAGATTACAAGCAGGATGCATTTCATATGTTTGAATTTGCACCGTTGGGAATCGTTATGTTTGTGATCGGCACCTCGTATATGCTCCTGATCGGGAACCGTTTGATCCCGGAACGGAGGGTTGAGGGAGATCTCATCGAGAGTTTTGACCTTAAAGATTATATTGCCGAGATCGTATTGCTTGACGGATCAGCTTCCATCGGGAAGGCGATCAAGAATGCACCACTGGTAAAGGACATCGAGCTAAAGATCATTGAAATTCACCGTGGCAAAGATGCCATCCCCGTTCCGTCACCAAACTTGGTTTTGCGAGAGGGTGATGCGCTGCGCGTAAGTTGCGATATTGAGGAATTAAAGCGAATTCAGGACCAGGCAGGGATTTCATTAAAGCCCCAATCTGAATGGCAGGATGAGGATATAGAAACCGAGGCCGTGAAGCTGGTCGAGGTCGTAATTGCTCCGGCCTCCCAATTTGTCGGGAGCACTTTGAAGCAGCTGAAGTTTCGGGAAGTTTACGGAGCGACCGTTCTGGCCGTACGTCACCGCGGAAAGCTGCTGCGGGAGAAATTGGCCGATACCAAACTAGACGCAGGCGATGCGCTGCTTTTGGAAGTCAGAACGACACGCTACAACCAATTAAAAAGAGATCCATCATTTTTTGTGATTTCTGATGTTGAGCAGCAAAACTACCGCCGCAACAAGTTGATTCCGGCACTTCTGATCGTTTTTGGAGTGGTCCTTACGGCAAGCATCGGCATCATGTCGATAACAGCGAGCTCGGTTATCGGTGCAGTTTTATTGGTTTTAACCGGATCGATAACGATGGAAGAAGCCTACAAAGCCATCGAATGGCGAATCATTTTTCTGCTCGCCGGGATACTGACCCTTGGAATTGCACTCGAAAGAACCGGAGGTGCGGAGCTGATTTCCAACACCGTGTTTTCGAATGTAGCTGGCTGGCTCGGACTGGTTGCGCTTGTTTCTATATTTTATCTGATGACCTCGGTCCTTACGGAGGTTATGTCAAACAATGCCACTGCGGCACTGCTCGCGCCGATAGCGATCGCTACCGCAAATTCACTGGGCGTAAATCCGCGGCCGTTTTTGGTGGCAGTCATGTTTGCCGCTTCGGCAAGCTTTATGACCCCCGTCGGGTATCAAACTAACACACTGATCTATGGGCCCGGACAATATAAATTCTCTGATTTCTTAAAAGTTGGAACCCCCCTAAACATATTATTCTGGATAACCGCCACCCTACTTATCCCGTATATTTGGAGTTTTGAACGCTAAAAGTGTCGGTTGGGAACTGCTCACTTATGATTTTTTCCAAAAATCAGCTATAATGTTGACAAAAAAGTAAAGTATTATAGACTTTACGTTTCGATCAATTAGGAAGGTTAAAAGATTTACAGAAGATGCCAAAGATAGCAGACATTCAAGAGACGCCAAATCCCAATGCGGTGAAGTTTATTTTGCGGGAGCCCGTAAGCTACGGCACCTCGCATCAATTCGAAACAGAAGAATCGGCGAAGGACAATGAGCTTGCTAAGTCAATTTTTGATGTTGGCAATGTGGTTTCGGTTTTTTATATGGACAAGATGATAACCATTGAAAAGACCGATACCGCCGATTGGGATGAGATCCTGCCGGAATTAGCTGTTCCGATTAGGGCCGCTGAGGTGGCTGGAAACGGAAACGGAAACGGAAATGGTAATGGAACCTCGGCAGAAGCGGTTGGAGGTGCGATCGCTGCGGCGGCAAATAATGATCCAAAGATCGCAGAGATCGAGGGATTACTCGACGAAAGGATTCGTCCATATCTGGCCAGCGATGGCGGCTGGCTCGAGATCCTGAGTCTTGAGAACAACCTCCTAAAAATTCGATATCAGGGAGCCTGCGGAAGCTGTCCGAGTTCGCTTACCGGAACGCTGGCAGCGATCGAAAATATGATCAAAGACGAAGTTGATCCTGAAATCGACGTTGAAGCGGTCTAAAAACACCTGTATTTTACTCAAATTTCCCAGATAAAAATTTGCTCGCCTACTGCTATTAAAGGCTTTCAAACAAAGAAGTAAGAATTTATTAAACTTTCTTTAAACTAATTCTTGACATAAAAACCCCAAATTAGCGATAATTAAGTTTGTGGCATTTTGGAGAAATGTCATCTTGTCTAAATTTGTAACAAATCACCCAGAATCGCCAGCCAGATTGCCACCCCTATTGTCAAGTGTTTTGTTTTTTTAACGGAGGATTTTTAACGTGAATAGTGAAGAACTCGAACAGAGTTTGCGAGCTGAATTCGATAGTCATATCAAAAACGTAATTGCTGAAATGAAGCAAGAAGTTTCTGATTTTAAAGGAAATATCGAATCTGAACTTGAGAAGCACAAAGCCCACCTCGATGAGATGTTTCGAGAGTTTTCAGAGAAGTTCGACCAAGAGAGAGAACTTGAAGCAAGCTTCACGGAATCAGTATCGGAACATCTCAAGCTAGCCCGTGATGAAGGCGCCAAGATTACGGCGGCTGCTATCGCGGAAGCTGAAGAGATGCGCGAAGAGGAAGAATCTCAGAAGCAGACCGCGGATGATTTTTCTGACATGCGCGACGCGATCAACGAGATCAGCAGCAAGGACTCACAAGCTGAGATCCTTAAATCTCTCGTACACCATGCCGGGCAATACACACCAAGGGGCGCATTTTTTATCGTTAAGAATGAGCACCTCGTCGGTTGGCGAATGTTTGGAACCGAAGAGAATGAAAATCCGGATGTAGTCCGGGAAGTCTATTTTCCGATTTCCAATAACACTTCACTGAGCGAATCAGTTGAATCGTTAGCTACCGTTTCAACGGGATTCGGAAGTCATGAAGATGATTCGCAATTCCTGGATACCCTTGAATTTGGACAACCCGAAAACATGTATGCGATTCCTTTGATCGCCCGCGGCCGCGGAGTCGCAGCATTGTATGCTGACAAAGGAGAATCGGACGGTGAGGTTAATGTAGAGGCTTTGGAAACATTGGTTCGCATTGCGGGCTTAACGGTAGAAGTGCTCGCTTCGGCTCCGGCTCAAGCCAAACCGAAGACTGAGGAAGCACCTGCCGCGCCGGCCCACGAGGAGCCTCAGGAACAGCAGCCGGAAGCGCATGAAACCCCGCAGGGCTTTGTAGCACCGGTTCAAACAGAAGATTGGGCGTCGGAAGAAGAGCAAGCCCCTGAAGCGGTGGAAGCTCCGCAAGAGTTTGAAC
>JABDJV010000251.1 GCA_013003295.1 Pyrinomonadaceae bacterium
TCTCAGCCCTGCTTTGTATATGGCGGTATTCGATGCCAACGTGACCGCAGTAAGCACGACGCAACACCCAGAGAATTTCCCGAAGTGTTGAACGGTCCTTGCCGTGTAGTCCATCGGTAATGAATTCGCGATCCAGATCCCAGATCGTAAGTCCGAATTTTTCAAGTTCAAGATCCGGTGAATAGTGCGGCGTCATATTCAAAGGGTCTATATCGGCTAAGACGTGACCTCTCTCCCGGTAAGCATTAATGAGCTGCAGAACCTTCGCTTGTTTGACCGTTTGATCATGTTGGTGTTCGCTGCCCAATAGGGTCGGGTTGAAATCCTCGGCCCATCTTAGCGGCGGGTACGAGACCTCAAGACTGTCAAACACCTCATCATAAAAATCATGTTCACCAACCAGGTACTCGTGGATCTTCTTGAGGAAGAGGCCACTCTCGGCTCCCTGGATCACCCGGTGATCATAGGTGCTTGTGATCGTCATGATCTTGCTTATTCCAAGCAATGAAAGGGCCGCGGATGTCATTCCCTGGTACTCAGCCGGATATTGAATTGAGCCGGTCGCGATGATCGCACTCTGACCAGACATAAGTCGCGGTGTTGACGCCACCGTCCCCAATGTGCCGGGGTTAGTGAGAGTGATCGTTGTGCCCTGGAAATCGTCAAGTGTCAGCTTTCCGGTCCGGGCTTTTGTGACCGCTTCGTTAAAGGCCTGAAAAAACTGCCAAAACGTTCCCGCATTGACGCCCTTTAAATTCGGAACAAGAAGGTTTCGCGAGCCGTCTTTCTTTTCAACATCAACCGCTATCCCAAGATTCAGACTAGTCGATTCCAGACGCGAAGGTTTTCCGTCGACTACTCCGTAGCCGTTGTTCATCGAAGGATATTCTCCCGCTGCCTTGATGATGGCCCATCCGATCAGATGGGTATATGAGACCTTTCCAAGCGCACGAGCGAGAAGGCTCTCATTGATCATTTTTCTGTTTTCTTCGAGGAGTTTTACCGGGACACGCCTGACGGAGGTTGCCGTCGGAACGGTTAGGCTTTCGTCCATATTCTCGACGATAACCTTGGCGACACCGGTTAAAGGTTTTGCCTCAACTCCGGCCCGAACCTTGGTTTCACTCTCCTTTTTAACGGGTGCAGCCGAAGTAGAGGTAGGCGTCGCAGAAGGAGTTGGCGGCGTCGGCGTTGATTCACTTGGCTTCAAATCCGCGGGCTGTCCATTGTCTCCGCCGATAAGATCGTTGAAATACGCCTGCCAGGATTCGTCTACGAGCCCGGGGTCGCTTTTATAACGGTTGTAGAGCCCCTCAACGTAGCTGGCGTTTGCTCCAAAATTTTCGTTGATATATTCCGATACGTTCGACGTTTTTTCGCTCACTTATTTTCCTCTGAGAGATTTAAGAATAGCTAAATTCTAACTCAAAAGCCCACAAAACATAAACAAGGAAGCTACAAATGAAAAAGACTCCGGTTGCGGAGCCTTTAATATTTTTTCTTGCTGTTTTGAGAATGGATCACGTATCGTGCCCGACGAAATAAGTTTGCGAATCAAAAGATGGGTACTCATCCGAAGGATAAAGCTTCTCATACGTTCCATCATCCCTGAGCAATTTTGCGTTCATATTGTCTTTCAGGTAAGCAACAAGAAACTTATTCTTCAAATAATCTATCAATTTCTTGTCTTTTATTGGAACGACGGCTTCAACGCGCCGATCGAGGTTTCGGTGCATCCAATCGGCACTTCCGATATAGACTTCTTCCTCGCCTCCGTTTGCGAAATAAAAGACCCGGCTGTGCTCGAGAAACCTTCCAACGATCGAAACTACCCGTATGTTCTCCGAAAGGCCCTTGATTCCCGGTCGCAGAACACATATCCCTCGAACGATCAGATCAATTTCAACACCAGCCTGCGACGCGCGGTAAAGTGCGCGAACTATTTTGTCATCGGTCAAACTGTTGATCTTAACGATGATTCTGGCATCTCGTCCCTTTAATTTGTTTTTAGTTTCGCGCTTGATCAGACTGATCATTTTTTCCCGCAGATCGATCGGGGCGATCAGGAGCTGCCGATATTTTGTTTGATAAGAATATCCGGTAAGGAAATTAAAGAGGTCCGTGGCATCGGCGCCGATATTTTCGTCGGCGGTAAGCAATCCAATATCGGTATAGATCTTTGACGTCGTCGGATTATAATTTCCGGTGGCGATATGAACATAGCGTTTGAGAGAATCATTCTCACGCCGTATCACAAGCATTACCTTTGAATGCGTTTTCAATCCCAACATTCCGTAGATCACGTGTACGCCTTCGCTTTCAAGTCTCCGGGCCCATTCGATATTGTTTTCTTCGTCAAATCTTGCTTTGAGTTCGACCAATGCGGCTACCTGCTTTCCGTTTTGACTCGCCTTTACTAAGGAATCAACGATCGGCGAATCATCTCCTGTACGGTACAGGCAGATCTTTATCGCAACTACATTTTCATCTTCGGCCGCAGATTCAAGAAAATCCGTAATGGTCGAATACGAAGTGTACGGATGATGAACAAAAATATCCTGGCCCTTAATGCTCTCAAAGATATCGCCGGGCGTTTTAAGCGCCGCCGGGATCGAATAGGAAATAGGCGTGTCTTTCAGATCCGGGCGGTCCAGCGAGTAAAGCGACATGAGATCCGGGGTGTGCAAAAATCCATTTATCCTGAAGATGTCTTTTTCCGTCAATCCGATCGAACCAGCAATATAATTCGTCATTTTATCTGACATTGAAGACTTTACTTCCATACGCACAGGGAAACTAAAACGGCGTCTGTGCAGAAGCTCGCGCTCCATCGTGCGCAGAAGGTCGCCCGCTTCATCTTCTCTGATTTCGATGTCCGCGTCGCGCGTTATTCGAAACAGATGCGATTTGCCGGTATTCATGTTTGGAAATAGCTCGGAAATGTTTGCCACGATCAACTCATCCGAACACACAAACTTAGTTGCATTATCTTTGACCGGGATTATCCGGGGCAATCTGGGCGGGATCTTGATCCTGACAAAGCGGCTTTCGGTGAAAAGATGCTCGAGCCTTCCGTGGTCAAAATTCTCCTGCGGAGTAACGATCACTCCAAGATTCAAACTGAGATTGGATATGTATGGAAACGGGTGGCTCTCATCCACCGCCTGAGGCGTAAGTACCGGAAATATCTGCGAGTGAAAATATTCATCGAGACGCCGTTTTTCTTTACTCTTTAGGTCAGTGTAGCTTTTTATCCTGATCCCTTCTTCCGCGAGCGCCGGCATTATTTCTTCGTTCAGGCAAAACATTTGTTCGATAAGCATCGGGCGAAGAATTTGACGAATCTCACGAAGCTGCTCCGCGGGCGTCCGGCCGTCAGGAGAAGTCTTTTCGACACCCTCGGCT
>JABDJV010000026.1 GCA_013003295.1 Pyrinomonadaceae bacterium
CAGGGGGTAAAAGAAGTTCATCTGATCGGCCAGAATGTGAACAGTTACCGTCCGGGAACCGATTCGGGGTTAGAGATATTTGAGGGGGCGACGCCGTTTTCTAGACTTCTGCGGGCTGTTGCGGCGACGGATATTGAAAGGATCAAATTTACAACCTCGTTTCCGAGGGATTTTCACCCGGATATTGTTGACGCGATCGAGGAAAACGAGAACCTGTGTAATTGGGTCCATTTACCGGTTCAATCCGGAAGCGACAAAGTTCTGAAAGATATGCGCCGCGGACATACGGTAGACAAGTATAAGGCGAAAATAGACCGGATCAGGTCGTCAAAACGCGGCATTTCACTGACGACAGATATTATTATCGGATTTCCGGGTGAGACAGATGAAGACTTCCAAAAGACGCTTGATCTGGCCGAGTATTGCGAGTTTGACAGTGCGTATATCTTCAAATATTCACCGCGGCCCGGAACGCCCGCCAGCGAACTGGACGACGATGTTTCAAAGGAAACAAAAAAATTGCGTTTCATCGAATTGCAGGATAAAGTAAATGAAACCCAGCAAATGCACTTAAATCGCAGTGTCGGGCAAGAACTTGAGGTTTTGGCGGAAAAGATAGAAGAAAACAAAGATGGTAAAGTTGTTGGACGCTCTTCTTGTCACAAGCTGGTTTACTTTGATGGTGAAGAAAATGATCTCAACACCATCGTAAACGTGAAGGTTCACTCAGCTGGTTCGAGTACGGTTCAAGGTAATATAGTTTGAGAAGAATGTGAGTTTGTAATGTTGATAGAAGTAAAAATCGGCGCGTTGATCATGGACCCAAACAGCAACAGCCCTATTGTTGTGCTAAAGGGCGTGGAATCCGAGAATATTCTGCCGATTTGGGTCGGAGCCTACGAAGCAAACGCGATCGCCCTGGAGATCGAAAAGATCGCTCCGCAGCGCCCGATGACACATGACCTGCTCCGTAATCTGATTATTGAAACGGGGATGTCTATCGAGCGAATAGTTATCTCCGATCTGTCGAACAACACCTTCTACGCAAGAATCGAACTATCCGATAAAGACAAAAAGAAACACATCCTCGATTCAAGGCCATCAGACGCGATCGCCCTCGCACTCCGCGCGGATTGTCCGATCTTCGTATCTCAGGAGGTTTTTGACCTATCAAATACATCGACCGAGCCGGACCCACTTGATGTTGAAACAGCCGGAGAATCGTCAATCGATGATGCCGACGAATGGGCGGACGTTATCGAGTAGTCTCTGATTTAGGTCGAATTATTCTAAGTTGACTGGAGAATGCATTGCTCGGTGTCTGGATATATCCTTTTTTGCCTCAACAAATGCCGGAAATATTATTATCCGTACCGCTCCACATCTCGTTTCACAAAAATTCGATTCTGTCATCAATCATCAATTCCTGTAAATGTCTTTTAACAGAACAAGGTTGTCAATTCGGGAAACCTTAAACACGAGAATCCTCTTTCCATCCTCTGACCAGACAAAATCGCCCGTATTAGTGTTCAGATCAAAAGAGCTAATCTGGGTTTCCTGCTGATTTGATAGCTGTAGTTTGAAAAGATTGTGGTGATTCTCATTACGCTCATAGATGAGGGCGTTACTTTCCAGAGTCCAACGAAGTCTGTCAACCATAGTAACCATCTCCTTTTCCAGAATCATTTTACCAGCCCTTCCATCAGCGAATTCGACTACGCGAATGTAGATTTTACTTTTACTCGATGTTTTATCATTGATTTCGGCGACGTACGCGAGAAGTTTGCCATCATGGGAGAGCCTCGCCTTACTATCACCGTCAGATGCTTCGAGCCCTTCGATGTTTTCCGTTTTGCCGCCCGCGAGAGGCACTTTCATAATCACCGACGGGGCATCTGAACTATAGAATTTTCGGTCAAAGAGAATCATTCCATCCACTGTCGCTTGAGGATTGCGGTCTACCCCAGTTTTAAGTTGCGTCAGTTCAACCTGATTCGAACCGTCTGGATTTATTCTGTAGATTCGCCGTGAAGCGGTTTCGATTGAGAAGATCGTGGCGACAATAAACTTACCGTCAGGCGAGACGGTCATATGGCTAGAATATTTTGAGGTTTTAAACAGCTCTTTTTCATCTCCGCCATCTTCATTCATTGAAAAGACCGCAGTGTTATTCAGCTGAGATTTCAGAAAATAGAGCCGTCCGTCGGTTGCCCGCGACATCGAAAAGCCGTAGACCGTCTTATTTTCACCTTTCATCTGCCGAACGTTTTTTGTGTTTGGATCGACTGACCAAAGACTCGTCGGCTGGATAGACGCCACGGTAACCATAGTCTTTCCATCAGCCGCAATACTAACTATGCCGTAGCTATTCGTATCATCGGTGATTCGGCTAAGTTTGCCTTGCGGATAGGAAATATGCCAGATATCCCGCTTTCCAGGAGTTTCAAGCCTTGCAGCAGTAAGAATTAATCCCTCTCCGTCAGGGGTCCAGAGGGGTTCGTCGGCCCAAGTCCAAAGTTCATTGTGGACTAATTCCAGCCGCTCCTTTCGGTTACGCGTTAGATCAGTTATGTCAAAAAGGCCCGTATTCCCGCTTCCATCTTCATCGCGGGGAAAAATCAGCGAAAGTTTAGTGCCGTCCGGAGACCAGTTGCCCAGACCCAAGAAAATTGACTCAATATCTTCAAGGTTCAGTATCTCTTGCTGGTTCGACCCGTCAATATCAGCAATATAAGCCGAACCCCGAGCCATCGAAGTATATATACCTTCATACCTCCGATAGGAAATTCGTTTTCCGTCAGGCGATATTGAAACATCAGTGATTTTGCCTTCCATGATTTTTTGGGGATTGCCGCCAAGAGTCGGAATGCGATATAGGTCAGAGGAACTATCTGACGATCGTTTGACAAAATAAATGTACTCTCCGTCAGGCGAAAAGGTCTGAGTCCTAGTCCCAATCCCCGCTGTGTTATCGACCTCATAGATAACATTCTCAGCCCCCGATTCGACTTGTCTGACAACTATGAAACCTTTGCCAGTTTGATGATCTTGGCCAGTTTTGCTGTAAGCAACCAATTTTCCGTCCGGCGACAGGATGGGATTCGAAAGACCATTCCCGGAAGTTAGTTCCTTAGTGTTGAATTGGGCAAACGGTATCCTCTTTTCAGAAAAGAAATTGCCCGACAGAAAATACAAACCGGCAATGAAAACAACGGCGAGCAAACCGACTATCCCAATTCCGTATTTCCAAGCCGGGTTTTTGCTTTCTGCGGTTATGTTTGTTGACTGCTTTTGTTCGTCAATCGTCGCGGCATCACGAATTTCTGTTGGTTGAACTGAAGATGCCGGTTCAATAGTTTTCTCAAGTTTATCCTGAAATTCAAGCTCTCGCCTAACCTCTTTCAAATCCGCCATTAACCCCTTAATTGTCTGATAGCGTTCATTTTTGTTTCTACGTAAACTCTTGCTGATAATCGTTTGAATCTCGGGTGGAACGCTCGAATTATTTAGTGGTTTCGGTTCTTTATTGATAATTGCGGCAATCATCTCCATCGAAGTTTCGCCTTCAAACGGTAGAAATCCTGCGAGCATTTCATAAAGCACTACTCCGAGACTCCAGATGTCCGTTCTCGCATCCGTTTCCTTGGCTTGAGCCTGTTCGGGTGACATATAAGAAACGGTTCCCATAACGATCCCGGGGTTAGTTTCGACAAATGGTTTTGTTCCTGCTTCTAGGGAAACTTCGTCCGGTCTATCTCTTTCAATCAGTTTGGCGAGACCAAAATCAAGAATCTTCACGTATCCGTCTTTGCGGATCATTAAATTTTCGGGTTTGATGTCACGATGTATGATTCCGGCTTCGTGGGCGGCAATAAGTGCTTCGGATATTTGAATACCAATATTGAGAACAGTGGTCAGCAGTATTGACTCCTTGCGTGATAAACGCATGCGGAGGGTCTCTCCCGCAATATATTCGGTGGCGATGTATCGCGTTTCGTTTGTTTCACCGATCTCAAAAACGGTCAATATATTCGGGTGATTGAGTGCCGATGCGGTCTGAGCTTCGCGCTCAAAACGGCTGCGTGCCAGAGTATCTTTGGCCACTTCCGCCGGCAGAAACTTCATCGCTACCG
>JABDJV010000232.1 GCA_013003295.1 Pyrinomonadaceae bacterium
TTGTCATGCCGGCGGCGATAATCAGCGCGGTGCAAAACTTGAGGGTATATTTGGTAAAGAAGTAAAACTTGTTGGCGGCAAAACGGTAACGGTCGATGAGGATTACATCAGGCGATCGATCGAAAACCCGGCTGGCGAGATAGTGGAAGGATATCAGCCGATAATGCCGACGTTTAAGGGTCAGGTTACCGAGGAGCAGCTTGTTTCTTTGGTCGCCTACATAAAATCGCTTAGCGGCGATACAAGCACGACCACGACCAGCACTCCGGCCACATCAGAGCCGAAAGCTGAAAGCGAAACAAAAGATTCAACGCAGGAGCAAGCGGGAGAGAAGGAAGGTAAGTAGTTATGGAAAATGTAGATGCAATGAATCTAGATGGGAAGCAGGAGGAGCCAAAAGTTAATTATCTGACGAATGGTTGGAGCATTAAATCCTGGCTTCTGACAAAAGATCATAAACGCATTGCGATAATGTATTTGATCAGCGTTTCCGTTTTCTTTTTTATCGGCGGTCTCTATGCTGCGACGATCCGTCTTGAATTGCTGACACCTGCAACCGATCTGGTCGAGTCAGGAACCTACAACACGGTTTTTACACAGCACGGGGTCATCATGATCTTCCTGTTCCTGATCCCTTCGATACCGGCAATACTGGGTAACTTCCTGATACCATTAATGATCGGCGCGAAAGACCTCGCTTTTCCGCGCATTAATCTTCTAAGTCTTTATATTTACTGGATCGCCGGCGCCCTGATCTTATTTGCGCTTATGCAGGGCGGTGTAGATACCGGCTGGACATTTTATACGCCATATTCGACGACGTTTTCTAACAGTTACGTGACTATCGTCGGGCTCGGTGTATTTATCAATGGATTTTCTTCCATTTTGACCGGATTGAATTTTATCGTTACAACCCACACGATGCGGGCGCCCGGCATGACCTGGTTTAGATTGCCGTTGTTTGTCTGGGCACATTATGCCACCAGCCTCGTAATGATCCTTGGAACCCCTGTTATTGCCATTACGGTTCTGCTGTTAGCGATTGAAAGAACCACAGGTACCGGCATTTTTGATCCGGCGCTGGGCGGTGATCCGATCTTGTTCCAGCATCTGTTCTGGTTCTATTCGCATCCGGCAGTTTACATTATGATCCTGCCGGGAATGGGTGTTATCTCCGAATTGATATCCAGCTTCTCGCGGAAAAAGATCTTTGGCTATGAGTTTATTGCGTTTTCAAGTATTGCGATCGCAGTATTTGGTTTCCTCGTTTGGGGACACCATATGTTTGTAAGCGGCCAATCGATCTATGCCGGCCTTGTATTTTCGTTTCTGACAATGGTTGTTGCAGTTCCTTCGGCGATCAAGATGTTTAACTGGACCGCGACGCTCTTCAGGGGTTCGATTCGATTTGATACACCGATGCTGTACGCGCTCGGATTTATGGGTTTGTTCCTTATCGGCGGATTGACCGGGCTCTTCCTGGGTTCGATCGGTTTGACCGTACACCTAACCGATACCTACTTTATTGTGGCGCATTTCCACTACGTGATGGTTGGCGGACAGGTTATCGCTTATCTTGGCGGTATCCATTTCTGGTGGTCAAAAATGACCGGTAAAGACTATTCGGAATTCTGGGGTAAGATCTCGGCAATGCTCGTCTTTGTAGGATTTAACTTAACCTTCTTCCCGCAGTTTATTTTGGGTTATCAGGGAATGCCGCGGCGCTATGCTTCTTATCCGGAAGAATTTCAAGTGTTGAACGTATTCTCAACCGCCGGGGCTTCCGTGCTTGGTCTGGGAATGGTGCTGCCGGTTATATACCTGACGCACTCATTGATCTGGGGTAAGAAAGCAGAAGACAATCCATGGATGCTGTCGGGCCTTGAGTGGAGAACGTCTTCGCCTCCGCCGACGTTGAATTTTGATGAAATGCCGACCGTAACCTGGGAGGCTTACGAATTCGGTGAAGAAAGCGGCCTCGATCTCGAGGAAGCAAGAAAGCGCTCTGAGGTTTCGCCGACCCTGTAGTGGAGGAATTTACTGAGTTTACCGGGTTTGCAGAGTTTACTGAGTTAAGACAAAGAGTATCGGAATTCGGACGAGGCTTTTAGAGTCTGAAATTTGAAATCTGAAATTTGAAATCTAATTAAGATGGCAGAACACACACATCACGACGATCATTACCATCAGCCGGGGCTCCAGCATCAATTTGATGATATGGACCAGCAGATGGACTCGGTAACGCTCGGCATGTGGACATTTCTCGCACAGGAGATAATGTTCTTTGGCGGATTGTTTACGGTATACCTGGTTTTTCGTTCGAAATACCCTCTGGCGTTTGCTGCGGGTAGTAATCATCTCGACCCATTCTGGGGCGGGCTGAATACGCTTGTCCTGATCGTTAGTAGTTTGACCATGGCACTCGCGGTTTTCTATGCGCAAAAAAGCAACCGCAATATGCAGGTCATTATGATCATTTTGACGATGGTCTTCGGAACAGTGTTTCTGGGCGTCAAGGCGATCGAATATACGGGCAAATACCAGCATGGGCAGATCCCGGTAGATGGCTGGAACATGAGGATCAAGGAGGGCGAGCATAAGGAAGAAGCCCGCCTGACCCTGCCGTTTGAGGTCCGTGCTGAGGCAGCTGAATCGGATGAAAAGCACATTGTAAATCCGCAGGGCAAATTTCTCATCTCTGACGCAGACCTGGAGCTGGTTCAAAAGCATCAGGATATACTTACCGAAAGCGAGAAAGTAGGATATTTCAATGATGTGAGATTTGGACCCGACGGAAAGGTCGCATCTTTTGGAGAGATAAACCGAGAAAAACTGTCCGGCAAGATTCAGATATTTTTCTGGATCTATTTTGTGATGACCGGTCTCCATGCCCTGCACATGATAATCGGGCTTGGAATCATGCTGTGGCTTTTGTATATGGCCTGGAAGGGCACGTATTCTGCTGAGTTTTATTCTCCGGTGGAGATCTCCGGACTCTACTGGCACTTTGTAGATATTGTTTGGATTTTCTTATTCCCTCTGCTTTATTTGCTTGGCAGACACTTTTTAGCTGGAGGAGGACACTAAAATATGGCTGAACACAGCGAACTACATATGGGAATTCCGGGATACCTGGTTGTATTTGGAATTTTATTTGTCGGAACGATCGTTACCTACCTTGTGGCGCTGATCGATCTGGAAGGTTATTTTGCGGGCGCAAACACCTTGGTCGCGCTTCTGATCGCATTTTTTAAGATGACCTGCGTGGTGCTTTATTTTATGCACGTAAAATGGAACTCGAGATTGATAAAGCTTGCCGTAGTTTCCGGATTCTTCTGGATGGCGATAATGTTTGCATTCACGATGCAGGATTATGTTACGCGTTCAGTATTTGGACGATAGTATCCCGACTAATAGGAAAACGCGCGGAAACGAACAGGCAAATGCCATATCGTTCCGCGTCTTTGTCTATTAGGCCGCGCACATTTTGTCATGGTAATATCTCGGTTTCTAGGCTAACGTTATATTTTGCAGCTTTTACAAATGTCGTCAAAGGAATTTTCAGGACAACAACCCTCCCTCTTCGCACATCAAAAGCCTTCGATGTTTAAACAGAGTCCCCTAACAAAATTAACCTTTATAACTGTGCTGTTTTTTGTCACGACTGCTGGAAGTTGTTTTTCCATAAAAAAGAAGCAGATCACCCCGACGCTTCTTGATGTAAGCAACGCATCCCATCAAGAACTGCTCGATAAGATCAATCATTTTGCAAAGGTAGATTCGATGCGGGCAAAAATGGATCTCCAACTGGAAGACAATTCCTATGCGAAGATCGGACAATCCGAGAAATATCGAAATGCCGACGGTGAAGTTGTTGTTCAAAGACCCGCCAATATCCTCTTAAAAATAAAAGTTCCGGTCATCAAAACGGAGGTCGCTCAAATGACATCCGACGGGGAAAAATTTCAGGTGGCGATTCTTCAGGACGGCAGCGGCGGAAAATATAAGAAGTTTGTTACCGGTACAAATTCTGAAGATTATTCATTGCTGCAGGAGCGGGTCGTTGAGCTGGCGAAGGGAGAATCGGCGGATCTAAAGAAAAATGTAAATGCTTTTGCCAATATAAGGCCGCATCATTTTACGGATGCGATGCTTGTCAGACCGGTTGATGAGGCGAAATATCTTTATACAAAAAGCACGGTGATACGGGAAGAGGTCGATTTCAAGCAAAAAAAGAAATCGCCGCTATACTGGGTTTTACGAGGCTATTATCTTCTCGATGAGTTTCGGAAAGATGACGATGGAAGTACAAAGATCCTACGCCGGTTTTGGTTTGACCGTGTCGGCGGTGCGAGGCTCGCGCGTCAGCAGATCTTTGACAAAAATGGTGAGATCGAATCTGACATAGTTTACGGAAGAGTCGGTGCATTATCCGAACAAGCAGGCTATACTTTACCGTTGTTGGTTGAAGTCACCAGGCCGAAAGAAAAGTATAAAATGACGCTGAAGTATCAGGCGCCGAAAACCGTTTCGATCGGAAAAAAATACAAAGCCGCCGCCTTTGTTTTGAAAAACCGCTGGAATCTGGAGGAGCTTGATCTGGACAAAAAGCTAAGTGACGTAAAAAACGGGAAAAACCAAAACAGCGTTCTCGAACAGTAATGAGCAGTTTTTCGCCACATCTGAATTAATGGAACCGATTCTTCAAACAGTAGACCTAAATAAGATATACAAGGTCGGAAAAGTAGAAACGCATGCCCTTCGTGGGGTGACGATGACCGTGAATAAAGGCGAATTTGTCGCGATCATGGGGCAATCGGGCTGCGGAAAATCTACTCTGCTTCATTTGCTCGGGGGGCTTCTATCACCTACCAGCGGCAAGATCCTGATCGACAACGAAGATATTTCTAAGGTCTCGGATGCGAAGCGAACCGATATCAGGCGCCGGAAGATCGGTTTCGTGTTTCAGAGGTTTAATCTGTTTCCGACGCTTACGGCAGACGGGAATTTGCGTCTTGCTGAAAGAATACATGTCGGAAACGGCAAGGGAAGTGCGGAGAAGCGCCACGAAATATTGAGTCTTCTGAAACTCGAGAATAAAATGAATAACAAGCCGCTTGAGCTTTCCGGCGGTGAACAGCAGCGGGTCGCGCTCGCAAGGGCGGTAATAAACAGCCCGGCGATCATTTTGGCGGATGAACCGACGGGAAACTTGGATACTGAGAATTCCGAGATCGTTTTGGACATGTTTCAGGAATTAAACGAGCGCTACGGACAGACGATCATTATGATCACTCATAACCCGGAAGCGGCCAGACATTGCGGACGTGTTATAAATATGCTGGACGGGAGAATAGTTGACTGAGTTTGCTGAGTTTGCGGAGTTTGCTGAGTTTGCTGAGTTTGCTGAGTTTGCTGAGTTTTCTGAGTTTTGGTACGCAGCGTAGCCA
>JABDJV010000248.1 GCA_013003295.1 Pyrinomonadaceae bacterium
GGATATCAGTTAATCCTATTGCAAAGACCGGTGAGCTTGACGATAGTCTAATCCCGGGTAACGGGAAGGTTGAGGCGGAATCCTCACCTGATCCGAAACCAAAAGCGCCGCAGGATTTTAGAAACTACATTCTTCCCAAGCCCGAGTTTTTGACCGTGCCGCCGCCGCGAATCGAATACAAAGAAGATGAGCTTCAGGAAACGGCGGTGAAATTGGCCGAGACGACCGAGGAGTTTAATGTTAAGGGACATGTAAAAAACATAAACCTCGGACCGGTTGTGACCACATATGAATTCAAACCCGATCCGGGTGTGAAATACTCACGCGTCACCGGATTGGCAGATGACCTATGCCTTGCGCTTAAAGCGGAGTCGATCCGAATCGAAAGGATTCCCGGCAAAGCGGTTGTCGGAATGGAGATCCCGAATAAAGAGCGTGAAACGATATTCCTCCGGGATGTAATTGATTCAAAGGAGTTTAAGGCTTCGGAATCAAAGCTGACCATCGCTCTGGGCAAGGTTATCGACGGACACCGCAAGGTGGCTGATCTTGCAACGATGCCTCATTTGCTGATTGCCGGAGCCACTGGCGCCGGTAAATCCGTCGGGGTTAATTCGCTGATAGTCTCGATCTTGTACAAAGCGAAACCCGATGAAGTGAAATTCATCATGGTCGATCCAAAGCGCTTGGAGCTCGGACTTTATGCGGACATACCGCATCTTGCAACCCCGATAATTACCGATCCAAAGCGTGCCGCGATCTCTCTGCGCTGGGCCGTTTCCGAAATGGAACGCCGTTACAAAGAGCTCGCCGGATGGGGCGTGAGAAACATCGATGGTTACAACAAGGAAGTTAAACGCCGGAATTCCCTGCGCGATTATGATGAAGAAGGAAATCCGCGACGAAAACTTCCGTTTATCGTTATTATCATCGATGAACTCGCCGATCTGATGATGGTTTCGGGCAAGGAAGTTGAAACCTCGATAACCCGTCTCGCCCAAATGGCCCGGGCCGTGGGTATACACCTGGTTTTGGCAACCCAGCGGCCGTCGGTGGATGTGATCACCGGCCTGATAAAAGCAAATTTCCCATCGAGAATCTCCTTCCGCGTGTCATCAAAAACAGATTCGCGCACGATTATCGATGCCAATGGAGCCGAACGACTTCTCGGCAAAGGAGATATGCTTTTCTTGCCGCCCGGAACGTCACACCTGATTCGCGTGCATGGAACGTATGTTGACGAAAAAGAAATACAAAAGATCGTGGGGCATATCAAATCTCAGGGTAATCCGGAATACGACGAAAACATCACGAAATCAGAGGAAGAAAAAGATGAGTTTGGCGATCTTCCCGGAAGAAAGGATGCTCTTTTCGCCGACGCGCTCCGAACGGTCGTTGCTTCAAAGCGAGCGTCAACCTCGCTGCTCCAGCGACATTTACGGATCGGATATGGGCGTGCGGCGGCGATTCTCGATGCATTGGTCGCTGATGGATTCATAGGCGAAATGGACGGGAGTAAACGGGCGCGGCCGGTAACGCAAAAAGCCTACGAGGCGCTTCAGGAAATGGAAGAGGGAAGGGAACTTTGATGGTTTAGAAGTTATCCACATTTCCTGTGGATATTTCTGTTGAAAACAACTGCGATAGCGCTCAAAACCCCATAAAATATGAGGTTTTGAGCGTTTTGCACATTTTGAGTGCAGAAAAAAATGACGATTGTTGATCTTAAAACTTGTTCATTACGTAAAACGATTTTTAATTGTTGTGCGTTATTGCTCTTAGCGTTTTTCGTTATAAATTGTTCATCCCGGGAACCCTCGATCGTTCACGAAAAAGTACCGTTTAAGGTTCTCGACTCAGCCATCAATATCAATTCCGCCGGAATCGAAGAGCTGAAACAACTTCCGTATGTTGGGGCCGACACAGCAAAGAAGATCATCGAACACCGCCAAAAATTTGGCCGGTTTAGAAAACCCGAGCATTTGCTTTTTGTTACTGGGATCAGCGATCAACGTTTTCGAAAAATTAGAAATATGGTAAAAACTAAATAAACTAGAACCTCAATATCTCAATTTCAATGTCAGCCTCATCCCCGACATTACCGCGCCGGAAATCCAGCAGCAATCCGCTTATTTGGCTTGCGGTCTGTTATTCAGTTGGAATTTTATTTGCCCGCAGTTTACCGCTTGATTGGAAATTATTGCTTGTTTTCGCAATTGTAGCCGGTGCTGTTTCGATCGTATCGATTGGAAGGAAGCGTCGGGTTATTCCTGTCTTTTTGGCTTTTTTTCTCGCCGGTGCGTTTATATTTCAAGTTCAGTATCAAGCCGCGCCTACAGATTCCCTCCGGACACTTTACGACACAAATCAATTCGGTTCGGATGACCCAATTGAAATCGAAGGGGTTTTGGAAAGCAGGCCCGAGCCGGGATTCGGCGGGATGTTCTTTGTCCTCGAAACGGAAAAGGCTATTTATAAAATGACCGAACGCACAGTGTCGGGACGAGTGCGTTTTTTTGCTCCGATCCGCGACAATGAAATTCGAAAAGAATACCAGCAGCTGAATCTTCATTACGGCGTGAGACTTCGAATTGCCTGCAATTTGAATCGCGAAGAACGATATTTAAATCCCGGAAGCGCATCTTTTAAGAGGATCCTGGATCAGAAGAATTTGGATGCCCTGGCGACGGTTAAAAGCCCCTTGCTGATTGAAAGGCTTGAAGATGATCGGCGATTCCAACCGCTCGGACCGATACTTGACTATCGCCAAAATCTGATCAGGAGTTTTCGGGACAATTTTAATCTATCAACATCCGGTATTTTGATCGCCTCTCTGTTGGGTAATCGCCAATTTCTTACACGAGATACCGCCGAGATCTTTCGCAGCGGCGGGACATTTCATGTACTTGTCATTAGCGGACTTCACATTACGTTTTTGGGCGGAATGATGCTGATCGTCGTCCGAAAATTAACTAAACGAAGGTCTCTTCAGTTTTTGGCTACATCTGCCGCGCTCTGGATATATTCGATTGCCGTCGGAGCTGAGCTTCCGGTGGTAAGAGCGGCCTTGATGTTTACGATCCTGCTCTTTTCGTCGGTCGTCTATCGCAAAAGGAATCTGCTTAACACGCTCGGCGGATGCGCCTTGTTAATATTGATATGGAGGCCCGATGATCTGTTTAGCCAATCTTTTCATTTAACTTTCGCCAGTCTGCTGGGGATCATTGCGGTCGCATTTCCAATGATAGAAAAACTCCGGTTGATCGGAAGTTGGCGCCCGTCAGCTAAAAACCCGTTTCCTCCAAAAGTATCGAAACAGTTAAAGACATTCTGCGAACTTCTTTATTGGAGCGAAGCAGCATGGATCGAAACAGTATCTGAGAATCTTTGGGATTGCCGCCTGTTTAAATCCGAATATGCCGCGAGGCTTGAAAATTCCGGTCTGCAAAAGCCCCTTAGGTGGTTGTTTGAGGGAATTACGGTGACCGCCGTTGTGCAAGTTTTTCTGCTTCCATTCCTAGTACTTTATTTCCACCGGGTTTCCTACTCGTCAGTTTTGACAAATCTATGGGTCGGTATATTTATCGTCCTGCAAAATATGGCCGCGGTCTTTGCGATATTGTTTGCCGAATTCAGCAGCAGCCTGGCACTTCCGTTGATCAGTCTTGCTGAGGCTTTTAACTGGGTCCTGCTCGTGATTCCAAGAGTTTTGATATCGGCCGACCTGGCATCAGCGAGAATTCCTATCTATACAGGCCCGTTTGGATTCATTTACAAGCTCTATTTCATCCCTTTATTCCTGATCGTCATTTTCGTAAAACGCTGGAACCCCTTCGGGTATGGGAAACGAAGAGAAACCCGTTCAAGGTTCTACTGCCGACTAGTATTTTTATCGAGTATCTGCCTCTTCCTGATGCTATTTTTCATAATAGTCTTTCATCCGTTCAGTACGCCCCGCGGGGACGGCCGGCTTACCATGGAATTTCTAGACGTTGGTCAGGGCGATTCAATCTTTATCCGATTTCCAAACGGCAAGACGTTGCTTATTGACGGCGGTGGAAAACATGATTTTCAAAATAGCTCGATCGAGCGTAGCGATGGCGCGGTCGTCGAATTCCGGCGAGATGCTCCTGCGATTGGAGAATCGGTAGTTTCCGAGTTTCTGTGGGAAAAGGGATATTCAGAGATCGATATGGTCTTGGCAACTCATTCGGATGCCGACCATATTCAGGGTTTAGCAGATGTTGTTAGGAATTTTGGTGTAAAGGCTGTTTTTGTCGGTCGGGATGATCATGGCAATCGAGATTTTGATGGATTACGGAATGCTGCAGCCGAAAAAGAATTGGATCTGACGAAGATTCAGCGAGGGGACACCTTTATGGTCGGCAACGTAAAAATCGAGGTCCTAAACCCAAGGCCGGGCGAAAACGGTAATGCGCCGTCGAACGACAATTCGATAGTCATTCGCCTAAGCTATGGATCGAAAAAGTTTTTGCTCACCGGGGACATTGAAAGCGCCTCGGAAAAGAACTTGTTAAAGGCAGGTCATGCATTAACGGCAGATGTTGTGAAAGTAGCGCATCATGGGAGCCGTACATCCTCAAGCAAAGCCTTTATCGATGCTACTGAGGCCGGGTATGCGGTGATCCCGGTTGGCAAGAGATCTCGATTTGGCCATCCCCATAATGAGGTGGTCAGGCGCTGGAGAAAAGCGGGAGCAAAAGTGATGACTACCGGTGAAAAAGGAACGATAAGTGTTTCCACCAATGGAAAAGATCTTCAAATTCAAACCTATGTAAGGTAGTTTAAACGAGAAAATCCCGGAGAGTTTTGTTTATAAATCCTCCGAGCGTTCCAAAAAGTGATCCTCAATTGCCTCTATTTATACGGCAATAACCCTTGAATGTCAAACATTTTCCACTTTTATCGGCAAAATTAATGCTTAAAGTGCCGGTAACCGGTAAAGACCATTGAAATGCCGTGTTCATTCGCCGCCTCGATCGATTCATCATCCCGCATCGAGCCGCCAGGCTGTATGATCGCCGAAATACCAAACTTAGCGGCTTCGTCGACGTTGTCGCGAAACGGAAAAAACGCGTCGGAGGCGAGAACGGTTCCATCCAGGGTAAGTTCGGTCTTTTTCGCACGCATTGCGGCAAGTCTTACCGAATCAACGCGGTTCATTTGTCCGGCTCCGACACCCACCGTCTGAATATCATTCGCAAAAACGATCGCATTAGATTTTACGTGCTTACAAACCTTCCACGCCAGCAGCATAGCTTGAATTTCTTCTTCCGTTGGCTGGCGCTCGCTCGTAACCTTGAGATCGTCTTTCGAAATGCCGAGATGGTCCTGATCCTGAACCAAATACCCTCCTGAGATCTGTCGGTATTCAAATGGGTTTGGTTCCGCGGCGTTATTTACTTTTAAGACCCGCAAATTTTTCTTTTTACGAAAAATCTCGAGCGCATCATCGCTGAATTCCGGGGCAATTACCACTTCGGTAAAGACCTTATTGATCGCTGCGGCCACCTCTCGGTCAGCCGGATGGTTCATCGCAACGATTCCTCCAAAAGCAGATACGGGATCCGTAGCCAGGGCTCGCTGATGAGCCTCGAGGTTGTTTGCTCCCAAGCCGACCCCGGAGGGGTTGGTATGTTTAATTATCGCGACCGCAAGCTCGTCAAAGTCACTCGCGATTCGCCAGGCCGCTTCGGCGTCAACATAGTTATTAAATGACATCTCTTTCCCGTGCAGCTGCTCGGCATTTGCGATCCCGCCGATTTCGCCCGATTCATAGATCGCTGCCTTTTGATGAGGGTTTTCGCCGTACCGTAAGTCGGTAACTTTCGCCAGGTCGATACCGAAGGATTCCTGGAGCGTGTCCTCTTTTTTAGATTCACGTTCCTGATCTTCTTCGATCTCGATAAACGCCAGATTGCCAAATGGATTGAGCGGTTCGAGGTATCCGAGGTCGCTGTCTGTGAGCTGTTCGGCCAAATAGCTGGAAATCGCAAGATCGTAGTAAGACGTGCGCGTATAAGCCAGGGCGGCAAGCCGTTTTCGCGTCGTCAGTGAAAGCGAACAAGCATTTGCCCGCAATTCCTGAATAACATCGTCGTACAAAGCCGCATCGGTGACAACGGCAACATCGCGCCAGTTTTTTGATGCCGACCGAATCATTGCCGGACCACCGATATCTATCTGCTCAACGGCTTCCTCCAGCGAAACCCCTGCCTTTTCGATCGTTTGTTCAAACGGATAAAGATTGATGACGACGAGGTCAATCGGTTCGATGCCGTGTTCTTTCATGGCATTGATATGGCTTTCTTTGTCGCGAAGTGCAAGGAAAGCGCCATGAATTCTTGGATGCAGGGTTTTGACCCGTCCGTCCATCATCTCGGGAAACTCGGTCACGTCAGAGACATTGGTTACCTCGATACCTTCTTCGCGAAGCTTTTTTGCCGTTCCGCCGGTACTGATGATCTCCACATCAAATGATGCTAGTTCGTTAGCAAATTCTACAATTCCCGATTTATCCGATACACTTATCAGTGCGCGTTTTATTGTTCTTGATTCAGTCATCAGCCAGTTTTAGAAACAGAAATAGCGGTCAATCTCAGACCGCTACGAAGTTAAAATTGCATTATCGAATCCATTTTCTTCATAAAAAAAATAGACCGATAATATTCTCTTTGAGCAAAGTATTTAGAAGAAAAATCGTCCTAGATACAGAAGGCTCAGTAGAAACGCTAAGGCGTAAGTTATTATTTTGATAACACTCAATGAAATCATTTTCTTTTTAAACCCTTGAAGTTATTATCAAGTTACGAGCGAAACACCATTTTAGTTCCGTATTTATTGCTATGTCAATAAGTGTAAAACCTTTTTTTTCTTTGTTCGCCGCGGTTGTGTTGATTTGGGGGATGACCTCAACGCTGTTTTCGCAAGACCTTGATGTAGAAATCAACATCGACCAGAAGAATCCAAATTCGGTTATTGTGAAGGGTAGGGTATTGAACGACAAACTGGGAGGGAAGAATTGGGTATTTCTCAGGGAGTTTGCCGGTGAGCAGCAACTTGCGAGGCGGGTTTCCGACATGGCCCTATTTGGCGTTGAAGCCGAAAAGATCCCGGTCAGGAAATTCGCCGATGGTGAGTTTGTTGCAGAGCGAAGTGCAACCACGTTTGAATATGAGATCAATCTGAAATCGTCGAATGATTCCAGCGGTACACCGCATGTTTCGTGGATGAGAGGCTCGAATGGTCAAATTATGTTAAATGATCTGCTTCCGCAGTTTGGAAATTCGAGTATCGCGGCGAGGGTTTCATTTAAATTGCCAAACGGCTGGCGTGTTGCCCAAAGCGAGCAGCTATCGGACGAGGGATATTTTTTGGTGGACGACGTCGAAAACGCTGTATTTCTGGTTGGCAGTGAGTGGCGGGAGGTCAGTGGAAAATTAAACGGGATCAGCATCTATTCTCTCGGCGAATGGCAGTTTGAAGATTCGGAGGCGTTGGAAATGGCGGAGAGTATTGCTTCGGAGTATTCCAGGCTCTTTAAAAATAAAGCGCCGGTCAGGTCTAAGATATTTCTGCTGCCGTTTCCCGGAAAAACCCGGCAGGGGCGCTGGCAGGCCGAAACACGCGGTCAGAATATAACGATCATGTCAGCTTCAATGCCATTTAAGAACCAGGCGCTGCAGCGTCTTCACGAACAACTTCGTCACGAGATCTTTCATCTATGGATTCCAAATCGTCTCAATTTAACCGGAAACTACGCTTGGTTTTACGAAGGGTTTGCTGTGTACCAGGCATTGAAGACCGGGGTTTGGCTTGGACAGATCCGGTTCGAAGATTTTTTATCAACGATTGGACGCGCCCATGATCTTCACCTTCGGAGCACACGCGACCTGCCGCTTTCCGGTAGAGAAAATATGCCGTCAAATAATATTAGTGCGAGTGTTTATTCCAAAGGAATGTTAGTGGCCTTTTTGACGGATGTGGCGATCTTGCGGAATACAAAAGGCAAAAAGAGCATTGCCGGGATCTTTCGGAATCTGCCGTTTAAAGAGGAATCAGACGAAAAACCGTTAGACGGAAATGCCTTTATCGAAAAGGTGATGGTCCGACGTCCGGAGCTCGCCCAAATAGTGCAGAAATATATACGCGGGCAGGGGAAAATCGATTGGGGTCGATATCTCAAATCCATTGGCGTTGTGAACCAGGCCGGATCCGGCTTTGCGCGGCTTCGGGTCAAATCAAAACTGACCGGGAGGGAAAAGGCTTTATTGAAGAAATTAGGCTATAATAGATGGAGAAAATTTATAAAAAGAACGAAATAATGTTTGGGATGATTTTTAGAAAGATATTTATATTTGCAGTAATTTTGTTTTGCGGATTTGCGTTGAGCGGCTGCGGCATAGTTGACGCAGCGATCGAAAACACCTGGAGTGCGGTTGGCTTAACCGAAACCGGGACCGTAATATCGCAAACGGCGCAGATTCGGAGTTCTTTTGCCGTTGTGGCAGCGGATCTTCTGGAAGTGAAACGAAATGAGACCGTTGAAGTTCTAAACGAAACTACCTTTGAACAGGTATTGTGGTATCGGGTGCGTGCATTTGATGAAGACAGCACCGAAGGCTGGATCGAGGCGCAGCATATAATCAAGGGCGAAGCCTTGGAGAAATCGAGGAAACTTGCTGAAGAGGATCAGCGGCTGCAGTCTCAGGCCACCGGCAAGCTGCGTGCGGCCTCGAATTTAAGGCTTACTCCTGAGCAAGGCGAAGATAACATTTTGCTCCGACTTGATAATGGAGCGATTTTTGACATTCTGGCCTGGAATTACGTTCCAAAGGAAGAAAAGGAAGCGGAGCCTGAAGACGAAGATATCAAAGCCGCAAAAGAAGGAGAAGAAAAGGTCGAAAAGCTCGATGAAAAATATGACATGTGGTATAAAGTCAGGCTGGATCCTTCAGTTTCGCCGGCTCCGACAGGCTGGATCTATGGCCGGCAGGTCGCGCTTCAGGTGCCGGGCGACATCGTTTACTACCAAACCAATACGCGCAAGTTTGTTACGTGGCAGAAGCTTGACGATATCGATACCGTTAAAGGAAGCACGGTTGGTGTTGAAACGGATGTACAGGTCACGAAACCCGGAAGCTGGGTTATCCTTTCCCGGACGAACGAGGTAAAGGCGATTGACGGAAAAGAGCCTGACTTTGACGGGATCTTGATTCTCGGATTCGATAAGTATAACGAAGAGCATTACACGGTTTATAGTACGACCCGCTCCCGCATTGATGTTTGGGGGCAGCTCCCGCTTAAGGTTGAAGGTGTCGGTGATAACAAGAATTTTACGGTGAAACTACGCAATGATGCGACCGGCGAGATCGAGGACGTTCAATTTGACCTATACAAAGACAAGAATAAACGTTTGCGCACAAAAATCCCGCCGTTTCTTGAAAAGAAGGTTGAGGACAGAAAGAAAAAGTAGATGAATGAAGAAAAAAACATCGATGAAGAAAGCGAGACCGCGGAGCCGGTCGTGCTGGAAATAACTGACACCTTTGATCTTCATTCTTTTCAGCCAAGTGAGGTCAAAGCGGTCGTAAATGCTTACTTAAATGAGGTATTAAAAAAAGACTTTAAGACTGTGAGGATCATTCACGGTAAGGGAATCGGCGTTCAACGTGAAATTGTCAGGAATCTGCTGTCTGAAAAGGACTTCGTAAAATCCTATAAAAATGGAGATGAATTTTCGGGAGGCGGAAGCGGCGCAACGATCGTTCAGCTTAAGTGATCGAGAGGCGGCCTTCGACGCTATCTTTCTTCGATCGTATCGGCCCAAGCCTCCTCTTCTTCGCCGAGCTCTTCGTAAATCGTTTGAATAAATTTCTCTTGTTCGGAAATCTGCGTTTCCGATGCCTCTAAACGAGCAATAAGCTTCTTACACCGAGTTTCCAGCAATCTTAAACGCTTTTTCTGCTCCTTGTCCATTCGGTCCAAATAAAGCATATAAAAGAACTGCAAACCCGCAACTCCAGCCAAAGACAATGATAGGCAAATTAAAACATAAATCATCATAGCTTTTACCCCTTCCAAAGCGTATTAACTGATCATTATTCGGATTATACCCCTCAGCTAGGTGAAATGAAAACTAAAACCATCTTGACCGAGTGACGGATTAAGCGATCGAAATGCAAGTAATTTCATAAAAGCGTGAAAACCCCGTTTCATTAGGCGTTTACTACTCCTAGTTGAGAACAACAAAAAGATGCTAGAATTCGAAGGAGTGAAGTTACAGCGTTGGTATTCGACGCCACTCCGGCCCCGGAATTAAAAATGACTAACGAAAATTTAAAACTTGTCTATACGCTCTTGTGTGATGACGTGAGGCTTGAGATGGGAAACAAGGTCTCGCTAATGGGTGTCTTTCAAAACATAATGGTTGATAAATTGCCCGTGTCCCTGATTAAATTTGCGGTTGTAAACCATTGGCGCGGTGAGGGTAATCATCAAACCGAAGTACGCATCATGTCGCCCAACAAGTCAAAGATGGTGGTTACTTCACAACCCACTGAAGTAGATCTTACACCCGGCGGTTTTACGGACAACGTCAGTTTTTTTGTAAATGTTGTATTTCCGACGGCGGGAACATATTGGGTGCAGACTCTTGCTAATACAGAGGTTTTAGAAGAATTCCCGCTGATCGTTACCGATACGGGGACGGTCGCTGGAGTCCAGGCCACTGAAGAGATGTCAGGGTCGATAAATTAAGTTACGGGATAAACACAATAAAGGTAGGTGAGTAGAATTGGCATTCACTCACCTACCTTTATTGTGTTGTTCTGAGCCTAATTCTTTTCCTTTTCAGGCAAATTCAGCGTGATAGCAAGGCGGTATACCGCTACTTCATCGATCTCAAGCTCTCTGGTGTCACTGGCACCCTGTGCCGAGGCCGTAATTCTAAGTTTCTTTGCTCCCTCGGCAAACCGAAAAACGAATTCGCCTGATCGACTGGTGTATCCACTTC
>JABDJV010000291.1 GCA_013003295.1 Pyrinomonadaceae bacterium
TTGTTTTTGAAAACGACGACCGAGGTTGGGATCGGCGATTTATAGCTCATATTGGGAAACAAACGTGTGAAAGTGTGTCTGAACTGCTCGAGCTTTGTCGCCACTTCCCTCACGCGCTTTTCGCCCGCGTTTCCGATAAGCGTGAAATTCTTACTTTTTACTTTGACCCATTTGTCCTTGGCCGAAGCGGTTGATTGAAGCGTCAGAACAAGTACAAGAATGATCAGTGCGCCTGTGAGTGATCTGACTTTTGAGTTCATTTTGAGGTCTCCTGGATATTATAAGAATTTTTATTTAGCGGGTTCTAATTTAAACGGGGCAGCGGTTTGTCCAATTGAGGGTAAACACAAAATTTCAATTTTGCGTCATCCCGGCTGGCTAATCTTCCGTCCCTCTTAAACTCTCCAAAACGCCAACATCTTCAAGCGTCGTCAGATCCCCGGCTATTTCGCCGCCGGCCGCGAGCTCCCTAAGCAGCCTCCGCATGATCTTTCCGCTACGGGTTTTCGGCAACACATCCGTAAACCTTATGTCATCGGGCTTTGCGAGCGCCCCTATCTCTTTTGCCACGTGCTGCCGCAATTCTCCTTCCAGATCCGGTGTCTCTTTGTGATGTCCTTCAAGTGTAACAAAGGCCGCTATCGCCTGCCCCTTGATTTCGTCCGGTTTCCCAACGACCGCCGCTTCCGCGACCGCCTCGTGTGACACTAGTGCGGATTCGATCTCTGCCGTCCCAAGCCGATGCCCGGAAACATTTATCACGTCGTCAACCCTTCCCATTATCCAGTAATATCCGCGCTTATCTCTGCGTGCGCCGTCTCCCGCGAAGTAAACATTTGGAATCTCAGACCAATACTGCTGTTTGAATCTGTCGTCGTCTCCCCAGATCGTGCGAAGCATCGATGGAAATGGGTGCGTAATAACTAAATACCCGCCTTCATTTACTTCGGCAGACTTCCCTTCCTTATCCTGTATATCGACCAGGATCCCCGGAAATGGCCGGGTCGCGGTTCCGGGAACGGTCGGAGTAGCGCCGGGTAGAGGCGTGATCATGATCGAACCCGTTTCAGTTTGCCACCAGGTGTCTACGATCGGGCATTTCTCACCGCCAATGACCTTGTGGTACCAAACCCAGGCCTCCGGATTTATCGGCTCGCCGACCGTGCCCAGCAAACGCAGCGACGAAAGATCGTGTTTGTTCGGATGTTCGTCGCCCCATTTTATAAACGCCCTGATCGCAGTTGGCGCCGTATACAAAATGTTCACCTTGTGACGCTCGACAATATCCCAAAATCGATCAAAATCCGGGTAATTCGGCGCACCCTCATACATCATTACTGTCGCGCCATTCGCCATCGGGCCGTAAACAATATAGGAGTGGCCGGTGATCCAGCCGACATCGGCGGTACACCAGTAGATGTCCTCGTCTTTTAGATCAAACACCCATTTGCTCGTAATATATGCGCCGGTCAGGTATCCTCCGGTCGTGTGCAGGATGCCTTTTGGTTTCCCCGTTGTTCCCGAGGTGTACAGAATGAAAAGAGGATGCTCGGAATCGAGTTCTTCGGCGGGACAATCTGTCGAAGCTTCGGCAACCAGATCATGCCACCAATGATCGCGCCCTTCGCTCATTTCGACCGCCGTTTTTGTTCTTTCAAACACAACGACGCTTTCTACGCTCGGGCAATCCTTGACCGCTTCATCAACGGTTTCTTTTAGCTTCAGGACATTCCCGCGCCGGTATCCGCCATCAGCCGTGATCACGGCTTTGCACGAGCAGTCATTTACCCTGTCCCGTATTGAGTCTGCCGAGAATCCTCCAAAAATTACGGTGTGGGTTGCACCAATTCTTGCACATGCGAGCATCGCGATCGCCGCTTCCGGAACCATCGGCATGTAGATCGCGACCCGGTCTCCTTTTTCGACTCCGAGACTCTTTAAGGAGTTGGAAAACTTACAAACTTCCTGATGGAGCTGCTGATACGTGATCGTGCGGGTTTCACCTTCCGGCTCTCCTTCCCAAATGATCGCAGCCTTGTTCTTTCGCCAGGTTTCGAGGTGTCGATCGACACAATTGTAGGAAACATTGGTCTTCCCGCCTACAAACCACTTTGCGTGAGGTTCGTTCCATTCGAGCGGTGTATGCCATTTTTCAAACCAGTGAATATTTTCGGCAACCGATTCCCAAAACGCTACCGGATCTTTTTCCGCCTCATCGTAGATCGTTTCGTATTCGGCAAAGCTTTTGATATCTGCGTTAATCGAGAACTCAGAGGGGGGGTTGAAGATCCGGTCTTCGGTCAAAATCGATTCGATCGAGGTTTGATTTGTATCTGACATCTATTGTGTTTGTCTCCTTTGGGCAAATTGATCTTTCTACCCTAAAAAAATAAACGTATTTCGTCCTGAAAGCAATTTTGCACCCACTTTAAATGAGTGAAAATTCAAAAGTCTCTTGAAAAAATTAACCCAATGCCTCATGATTTTCTTAATCCACAGGGAGCTGATTAGTATGTCAAACGCGGAACTCGCCGAAATATATTTTATCGCCGGAATGATGATCGCTATTTTGCTTGTCAGCAGCGTGGCGACGTACGTATTTTTCAGAACCTATTACCGCGAGAAGGCCCGCAGCGAAGAAGAACGCCGGAAAAGAAAGGAGTCCCGGAAAGACGAGAAAGAAGTAAATAGCTAGCAATATGGCGCATCCCAATATCTTAGATAAAGAAAAAACAGCACTTGTGATAGTCGATTTTCAGGAAGCGTTTCGCGATTCTATCCCCGATTTTGGGGCGCTTGCGGAAAACATATCGAGGGTCGTCCAGGGATTTAGGGTTCTTGGTGTTCCGATTATCGTTACCGAACAATATCCAAGGGGATTGGGGCACACGGCAAAGGAGATTTTGGAAGTTCTTCCACCGGATCTTGTGTGTATAGAAAAATCCAGCTTTAGTTCCTGCGGTGCAGGCGGCTTTATCAATCGTCTGAATTCACATGGGAGCAAACAAGTGCTTCTTTGCGGCCTGGAAACACACATCTGTGTCAATCAAACTGCTCATGACTTGCTGGACCAGGGTCTTGCGGTTCATATCCTCGAAGATTCCGTCGGGTCCCGGACGGAAGCCGACAAGAAAACAGGTCTCAGTAAAATGAAAGCAAGCGGCGCGGTCGCATCTTCAATCGAAATGGCGCTTTTCGAGTTGATGGGCGATTCAAAACACCAAAAATTCAAAGAAATCCAAAACCTCATAAAATAGAAGTCTTGCAAACGCAGTAAAATTAAATCTCTCGTGATCAGCATTTTGCTGCTTTCCTTTGCGTCCTTTGCGCCTTTGCGCCTTTGCGCCTTTGCGGGACGATTCTTCTATTTTCCAACGAGACCCCGAGCGAGAGGTCTCCCGCAAAGGCGCAAAGGGGTATAAGGAGCAGTATTTTATTTCATACCCGCTAACCTTGGGATCAAGCCTCGAATTTTTATTTCGACATCATTTTGTTAGACTAAATTGACCCGGACAAAGCACAGTTTTACTCGATGGAAATTTTATCTTCACTAAATCCGAAACAGCTCGAAGCCGTTAAACAAACCGAAGGGCCGCTGCTTGTTCTGGCAGGGGCCGGATCGGGCAAAACGCGTGTAATTACGGTCCGCGTTGCGTATTTGATAGCTGAAAAGGGGATCGCACCCTACAACATCCTTGCCGTAACCTTTACGAATAAGGCCGCTGCCGAAATGCGCGAACGCATAAATGAGCTTCTAAAAGGTCAAAAACTTCCTTCTGCGCCGCTAATCTCAACGTTTCACAGTCTGTGTGTAAGAATCCTGCGGCAGGACATCGTTGAACTCGGTGAAGGCTACACGCAGTCGTTTACCATCTACGACACCGATGACTCGCTAAAAGTGATCAAGGCGAGTCTGAAGGATTCCGGACTCGATCCGAAGATGTTTCCGCCAAGACAGATTCTATATGCGATCAGCAATTCAAAGAATAAAGGTGAAGACTATGAGATGTTTGCTTCAAAGGTCGATTACAACGACGAAAAACGCGCCGCCTTTGCGAGAGTTTATAAGCTTTATGTTGAGCGCCTAAGAAATGCAAACGCGCTGGATTTTGATGATCTAATGATCAAAACTGTCAGCCTTTTGCGTAAATCTCCGGAAGTCCGTGAAAAATACAACGATCGATATAAATATATTTTAATAGACGAGTATCAAGACACGAATCCGCTCCAATTTGCTCTTGTAAAATATCTCACGGAAAAACAGCAAAACATATGCGTGGTCGGAGACGACGCCCAGAGTATTTATGGTTTTCGCCAAGCGGATATTCGCAATATTCTTGATTTTGAGGATCATTTCCCCAAGGCAAAAACTGTTTTGCTCGAGCAAAACTATCGATCGACCCAGACCATTCTCGATGTCGCCGATGCAGTTATCGCCAATAATATCGGGCGAAAAGAAAAGAAGCTTTGGACAGATAACCCGGCCGGTCAAAACATAACCTACTATCAGGCCTTTGACGGTGACCAGGAGGCCAAGTTTACCGCGTCAAAAATCTATGATCACCAGCGGATGAATTCGAAAGAGAAGATTGCGATTCTCTATCGTACCAACGCCCAGTCACGGGTGTTTGAGGAAGCTCTCAGGAAAATGCGCATCGGCTATAACATCGTCGGCGGGTTTTCGTTTTACGAGCGTGCCGAAGTTCGCGATATTATTGCCTATCTAAAACTTACCCTGAACCCCTTTGACGATATTGCGCTGCTCAGAGTGATCAACAAACCGGCCCGCGGTCTGGGAAAGAAAACGCTTGATGAGTTGGCCCTTCGCTCAAAAAACCTCGGAGTGACACTTTGGGAGACGATCGCAACGATCACCGACGAAAAATATGAGGGTCAGTTAGCGCTGACCCCGCGTGCCAAAAAATCTCTACTGCTTTTTAAGGGAATTCTCGAAGGCCTGCAAAAACTGCTTGGCGATTCGTCAAAATCGGAAAAACCCGTTTCAGATCTGGTGATTGCGGCGATCGAAAACACCGGCTATTCGCTGATGCTCAAATCCGAAAACTCTGAAGAGGCGGAAACACGCCTCGGCAACCTGGAAGAGCTTGTAAACGCGGCAGTCGACTACGACCAACAGGAAAAAAACGGTTTGCGGGATTTTATCGATCATGCGGCTCTTTCATCCGACACCGACAAGTATGACCGCAACGCGCCGGTCACATTAATGACTGTTCACTCGGCCAAAGGGCTAGAGTTTCCGGTTGTATTTCTGGTTGGGCTCGAAGATGGAATTTTTCCGCACGCGCGAAGTATCAACGATCCGAAGGAACTGGAAGAAGAACGGCGCCTGGCATATGTCGCCATCACCCGGGCGGAAAAGACACTTTATGTGACCCATTCTACGCGCAGAAGGGTCTACGGTGAAGAAATGGCGGCTGAACCTTCCCAGTTCTTAAATGAAATGCCGCTTGACCTTATTGAAGATGTATCGCGCGGCAACTCATGGCTGTCGTTTGCGAAAAGCGCCGGTGCCCGGGAAAATAGATACACCGCGAAGGCACTTCGGGGCGAAAATAAGAAAGCAAAGGCGCGCTCGACCTATTCGGGTGAAACCTACAACACTCCGGATGCAATAAACGCCTTCTTTAACAAGAAAAAAGGCGAGGCGTCCGGGAAACCAAGAAAAGATTCGCCGGCACCAAAAGAAAAGTCCGGATTTGAAAAACTAAAAGAATTTGCCGCAAAAGAAAAGCCCTCGCAGGCTGAACCCCCCGCCGGAAAGTTTCTCCCTGGTGCACACGTCCGTCATGCAAAGTACGGCAAAGGTTTGGTTTTAAGGCGTGAAGGCTCAGGGGACAATACCAAATTGACCGTCAGTTTTCCCGGATTTGGTCAAAAGAAACTGATCGAAAAATTCGCGAAACTGGAAAACGCTTAATCACGATGCGAAATAAAAAATCTCCGAAAAGCAACTAATATTGAGTCTCGTCTCATCTCTTGAGTACAAAGTAACCAGGAATTGCGATCCAATTCCAAAAACAAGGAAAAATTAAAACCATGAAAAAGAATGCCATTTTCTTAACGGTACTAGTGTGTCTTTTATCCGCGACTATGATTGCGCAGCGAACCCGAACGGGTTCATCCCGAACATCGCAATCGGGAAAAACCGGCGTGGAAACCGGTCAAAACCTTCCTATCAAAAGGGTCATCGTCTATTCAAACGGTGTCGCCTATATTGAGCGGCGCGGGATCGTTAACGGAAACGTCGAGGTCAACTTGGCGTTTAAGCAATCGCAGGTCGATGATGTCCTTAAGTCAATGGTAGTGCTTGATCTGGGTAAGGGAAGGATCGGCACCGTTTCCTATAACTCGTCTGCGCCGCAGTCGGCAAGAATGGCCGAAATCCCCTTCTCGGTTCGGGCAAAAACGAACGGAGACACGAGCCATGGAGGAATTGCCGGAGTACTATCCCAGCTTCAGGGCGCCAGAGTTCTGGTAACTTCTTCGAAGGGAGCGGCGAGTGGCGCTATTCTAACCGTTGAAAAGCGCATGGTGACAGATGAAAGGATGAGCCGCCCAAACCATTATCTCGTTATCTCATCGGAAACCGGAGAGATTTCCAATTTTAACCTCACCGATGTGCGAAGTGTAAAACTTCTCGACGGCGATACAAAACGCGACGTAAACGAATTTGCAAAAGCTTCGGCCTCAACCCGGCGCCGTGATGCGAAGACGATCACGGTTACAAGTGAAGGCAGCTCACGTCGCGAACTGGTTGTCAGCTATACGATTTCCGCCCCAATATGGAAAACTACCTACCGGGTCGTTCTAGACGACGAAGGAAAACCTTTTTTCCAGGGCTGGGCGATCGTCGACAATGTCAGCGAAGACGACTGGAAAGATATACAACTGTCGCTTGTTTCCGGTTCACCGGTCTCGTTTATTCAGAATCTGCAAAGGCCTTTTTACCGATATCGTCCGGTCGTGCCTACTCCAAAAGATTTGCAGCTAAGTCCGCAAATCTACGAAACGGGTACTTCGCGTTCGGGCCCAAAAAAAGCGATTTCGGGCACGGTAACGGATACAACCGGAGCGGTGATCCCTAATGCGGCCGTCACGATCACAAACAGTTCGTCCGGAGAAAGGTACTCGCTAAACACTGACGGTCAGGGCTTTTTTCTGCAGTCCG
>JABDJV010000315.1 GCA_013003295.1 Pyrinomonadaceae bacterium
GTGGCTGTCCTGAGAGCGTCTCGCTCTCGGATCGAGACAATATTCTTGAAACATTATGGCGTTAAATGCGGCGGCAAGATGCCACCACGACAGCCACCGGGACGGTGGCGATACAAACGAATATGAAACCTCTTACAAAAACGAAAGCGCTTGCAAAGCTTAAAAAGATGAAGACAAACTATCAGCGGTTTGTCCGGGACGAATATGAGCACAAAGCAAAGGATTGCCTGACGTGCGAAGTGCAAGGGATTTGCTGCACCGATGCGCATTTTGTAAACGTACACATCACGCGGCTTGAGGCGGTCGCCATCACGAAGGCGTTGGAAAAACTGGATCGGGCAACGCTGGAGATAGTTTACCAACGCGTATCTGAAACGATTGAAAAATACGATCTGAATGATTCGGGAGACACGCTTGAAAAGAAATTTGCGTGTCCTTTATTTGAAAAGGGAACCGGTTGTCTGGTTCACAAAGAAGGAAAGCCGCTCCCCTGTATTACTCACGCCTGCTACGAAAATAAGGAAGACCTTCCGCCCAATACGGTTCAGCTCAAACGAGAAAGCGCAGTCGAACTTTTGAATACACGGACCTTCGGAAATGCCTGGAATTGGCTGCCGCTGCCGGTTTGGATCAGGAAGATCGCCACAGAGCGCACAGAGAACACCGAGGGTTTAAAAAGCGGTTTGAAGATTTAGCTCGAAAACTCCGTGCCCTCTGTGGCTCAAATGTTTTTTTCTTACCCCTGTTTCTTGAGTTTCCCGCCGACGATCGTCATCGGGATCAGAAGTGCCAGAAATATCAGGTGATACCAAACCGGAAGCATGCTCCAGGCGCTTGCCTGCACCATTATCCCAACCGCGAGAAGCACAATTCCCAGGATCAGCGGCGTTTTTGAATTCTCAGCCGCAACCAAAACACCGATAAATCCTGCAAGAATTGAAGCAATGATGCTTCGCACTAAGTAACCCAAAAGTATACTGACAGATCCGACATAAGTAGCTCCATCGGGCGCAGCGGCACCTGGCGCAATTGCTTTCACCAGCGCCTCACCGCCTACAAAAACTACTGACCAAACGACAAACCCAACGATCACTCCTAATATTATTCTAAGCATCTGATCTCCTTAAACGTTTCTTTCTAGACTCTTTATATTAGACCTCGCGTTTTCCGTATTGGAAAAAACTTACCTTTTGCTGAGTTTTGCCCCAAGTAATGCCATCGGAATTACGGTGCCCGCAGCCAGTATTCTATACCACCAGGGAAGCGCCAAAGGCGTGTGAAAGGACAATACGAATATCAATATTGCTATGCTCGATCCCACCAGGTAAGGCGGAACAATACGTTTTTTTGACAAAACCACCGAGATATACCCGGCGGCGATTACGGCGACCGCGTTTATTAGAAGACTGACCGACAAAAATAGGACGGTAGGTGAAAACGGATCGCTTGTTGTGTCCAGTGCGCGGTCAATTGCCGCTCTTTCAGCGATAAACCAAGCGGGCATCACAAAATCTAAGAGACGATCTATCGAGACCGACATTAGCATCCAAACGGCAAAGCCGGCGGCAGCTCCAAAGAACACTTTGATCAGGTATTTAATAATACGCTTCATTGATCATTCTGTCCCTGCTTTTTTGCAAGCTTACCGCCAACTAGCGTCATCGGAACAAGCATTCCCAAAAACAGCAAATGATACCAGACCGGAAAATTAAAAATCGAATATGAATGCGCGTAAACACCAACTGCTAAAAGTAATACGCCAAGAAACAATGCCGTTCGCGAGTGTTCTTTTGAAATGGATACTGAAATGAAACCCGCGAGGATGGTAAAGATCGTTCCCCGAATCAGCGAGATCAACAGGATGGTTGACGAAAGGGTAAAAGGGGCGCCTTTGCTCAGTGCTTCGAAATAGGCCGCACGGTCTGCGCCATACCAATCGGCAAAGATCCGCGCAAGAAGTTCGTCCGTCCCGATCCACAAGATCGACCAGACAACAAATCCGACAAAAATCCCTAAGACTATTTTTAACATGAAAGTAGTCCTCCTCCTTTGAGTTTGGTCAGCGCTGAAATCATAGCAGATTCGGGGGCTCTCGAGAATATTTTGGGAAGACGATGGGAAGCAACAGTGTCTCTGAAGGAGACAAATTCATTAGCCTGGGGTGAGCGAACCGTAACGATAGGGAAGCTGCAGTGTCTCTGAAGGAGACAAATTTAATAGCCTGGGGTGAGCGAAGCGTAACCCCAGGAATGATAACAAACAAATCCCGACCCTGAATGGGTCGAACCGAATTAAGTCTTCGCCGGTTCCTTCGCAGAAACGAGCGCGTAGCTGTTCAGGTTAAGATCTCAGCCGATTATCGATATTTCTGACAATGTCGCTAATTAAGGATGGCAACTAGAGGTGACGGCGTGCACACTCCTTGGCAGTCGTGATTCTGCCTGTTGGTTCAGGCACGCTTAGATATCTTCACCGTGCGACGGGAATCATCTATTCAAGTCGAGGCAACCAATCGCCTAAACGCAACACCGCATAACAGGCAGAAACACATGCGTATCTGTGCCGGTGGTCATCTTCATTCATTGGCGCTCCGAGGAATCGTATAGATAGCTATCGGTTAAAATGATTCATTCGCGTTTGAGGTCATTTGCAAACGGATTTGACGAATATTGTTCTCCGAAAACTGGATTTCCATTAGGCGATTCGTGTATTTTTTACGGTAAAGGAAACCTGCTATGAAAAAGTATCTCTTCACATTATTTTTAATCTCTGTTTCCAGCGTTGTGATCCTCGCACAATCTTCGAATTCCGAATGCCCAAAGATGAGCATTCTCGATCCTCCAGTAACGGTTGCGCCCGGGGAGAATATGTTGTTTTCTGTTTCGACGAAAAGCGAATTAAAGAATAATGGCTACAGATTTGAATGGAAAATTAACAAGGGCAGCATCGTCGAAGGACAAGGAACGCGCGAGATCACGGTTAATACGAGCGGGCTTTCTCAATCCACTATCACGGCATTTTTAATGATTGATGGCTTGCCTGTGAACTGCAAAAACACATTTATAGGGACGGGCTTGGTTCAGGCAAGACCGCCGCACGGTGATGGTCACCTGGATGAATTTGGCGAGATACCGCTGTTTGATGTGTTCGCACGCCTTGACAGTGCGTTTTCCGATTTGAGGAGTGATAAATCATCGAAAGGGTTTTTTATTAGCTATGGTCCGCGCGAGAAAATACTAGAGCGGGAGAAGTGGATCGCCTATTACGCAGGAGTAAGAAAGTTTGACGTATCGCGTATTACCTTCGCTCGAGGAAGGGCTGAATCCAAGATAAGAACCAGAATTGGTATCGTTTCAAAAGATGTCGTGCCGCCTGCTTGCGAAAACTGCGACACTATAAATGGTCGAGACATTGATTTCGATGCGGCTGAAATGTCTTTAAGGGTCAAGAAATTGGAGTGTCCTGCCTTACTTTCGGTTACCGATTTGCTCCCTGCAGTTCCGCCTGGAGAAAATGTGACTTTTATCGCGAGGGTCGTATTCGGAATCGTGAATCAAGATATCGGATACATTTGGACAGTAAGCGGCGGAAAACTTCTCAAGGGGCAAGGGACGCCAACTATAACCGTAAAAATAAAGCGGGGAGTTACGACCAACACAAAAGTAACAATAACCGGATTGCCAAAACAC
>JABDJV010000326.1 GCA_013003295.1 Pyrinomonadaceae bacterium
GAATTGTAATGCTCTGTTTTTTGAGCGATCACACCGCCGGCCAAAATTCCACCAATGCTCAATCCGAAGAAAAGTTTCAGCATTAAAACTTTAACTGCAGCCGAATTTCTTTTCATTTTTACTACCTTTCCTGAAATTAAAAGAACAACTATCGTCCGGAGTTTGCACCTGACACGACAGTTTTCGATTTCTTCAAGACCATTTTCCCATCTGCTTCAGATGCGGTTTTAATGGTCTTTTCATTGACGACCTTTTGTTTTGCCTCTTCGATCGGCATCGAGATCACCGTTCCGTCTTTCTTTTGGCCGTTTTTCCAGAGTCTTTCCCATTCTTTTCGAACAACTTCGTATTCAGCCTGTGGTTCTCTAAGTTCAAGACCAACCCGTCCATTTTCAGTATCTACCCCAAATCCCGGAGCCGATTGCAAACGAGGCTCGGGCGGGAGCATTTCTTCCGGAGACATCGATACCGGACTCCGGTTTTCTTCATCGTACCTGAGCGCCTGGTCTTCTAAGACCCAGAATTGAAAAACCCACATCAAGCCGAATGTAACCACGATCAGAAGAAAGAGCCCAATTCCGAAATAGATAATTCCTTTGACGCCAACCACATTCGATTCATAGGTTGCATCCGGATCTATCTCTATATTTTCATGCTGTGACATATCTTTATCTCTGAAAAACTAAATTGCTAATGACTTTTTCCGTGCTTGACCGCATTTTCAAAAAACGGATCCTTATACGGAACCAACGGCCGCGATTTCAGTTCGCGGAAAAACCACCAAAGCCATATTCCGCCAATTGCGATCGGCGCGGCAAAATCCCAGGGCGAAACTCGAAACGGTACGGTTTTTAAGTGCAGGGCGATCTCACCGATCATCGGACTCGGGGCAATAATGTAAAACATATCGAGGAGCCGCATAAACAATATGAAGATCGCCAGCGCCGCAAGCCATTTTGCTTTTCGTTTGAAGTCTTGCATCAGCAGGATCAAAAACGGGAATGCGAAATGGAATACGATCAACAGGACTCCGATCACGCCCCATTCTCCCTGCTGCCTGATCAAATAAAACGGTGTTTCCTCGGTCAAATTACCCGACCAAATGATCAAATACTGCGAAAAGTTGAAATATGCCCAGACCATTACGAGCGCAAGCATCAACTTCCCAATATCGTGAAAATGTCTTTTTCCAAGCACGCGGTCCATCGGCGCTTTATCCGCAAGAAATGCGAGTATGGCAACACCAAAGCAGAAGCAGCTCAGGCCCCATCCGGCGATGAATAGAAAACCCCACATTGTCGAAAACCAATGCGGCTCAAGCGTCATCATCCAGTCAACCGAAGCAAATGTGACCAAGAGTGCGTAAGCGACCATCGTCGGGCCGGAAAACCGCGTTGCTTCCCCAAGCTCTTTTGCGGATTCTTCATAATTTTGAGCGGCATCCTGGTTTCGCGACCAGCGGTTGAACATGTAGGCGATAAAGCTAAACAGCGCGAAATACAATACCGATCTCGCAGCCCACCACTCCGGTTCCATATACCAGCCGCGATGGACGATAAACCGGTCGTTTGGAATATTGGCCCACTCATATAGGTTGAAGATTCCCATTCCGATCGGTATGAAAAGGATCGCAAGCAAGGGAATCGTTCGCGAACCTGCCTCGGCAACTCTTCTGATAACGACGCCCCAGGCCCCACCGGTCAGGTACTGCAGAAGTATGATTCCAAGGCTTCCGATTCCGATTCCTGCCCAAAAGATAAAGCCTAAAAGCCATCCGCGCAGAGCGAGCTCCGGTTGGGTATACATTCCGACCGCCCAGATCAACAGTGCAATGCCGCCTAATCCAAGCGCTATTGTCTGAACACGGTCGATCGCCTCCGGCGCTCTAAAGGTATCTTTTATCATTATTCTTTACCTCCATTGCCGCCATCGGCTTTTGAAGGCTCTTGCTTTTCCGTATCTTCGTTAGCAGTGTTTGCGTCCTCTGCGTTCGGTTCCGCTTCATTGGTTTCGTTCTCGTCAGTCGGTTCCGGATTCGGATTCTGGCTAACCTGAAGCGCTCTGATATAGGCGACGATCGCCCACCGGTCGGCAGCGGAAAGTTGTGTCGAGTAGCCGTTCATTTTTCCCCAGCCATTTGTCATGACATCAAAGAAGTGTCCAACCGGGGCATTTCGCAAACGGTCGTCATGATAGGTCGGCGGTTGCGGAAATCCTCTTCTAACCACCATTCCGTCGCCTTTTCCAACCGGACCATGACAAACAATGCAGTAAATGTTGTATCTCTCC
>JABDJV010000365.1 GCA_013003295.1 Pyrinomonadaceae bacterium
CTTTGAGTTCACCAAGTTCGGCCTTGCTCAGTCTAAACGCTTCTCTTAAAAGCCTTCTCGAACGGTTTCGTTTAACCGCATTTCCGATCGCCTTTTTTGAAGCTGTAATGCCTATACGCTGAAAAGACGTTTCTGACGGCATAATAAAAGCTGTCATAAAACGCCCCTGTATGCGTTTGCCCTTTTTGTAGACCTCGCCGAATTCCCGCCTTTTCAGAAGACGATTTTCCTTCGGCAGCCCAAAGCTTAATAATGGAATGGCGTCAGTCTCTTGCGACCCTTCCTTCTGCGGCGCTTGATCACGTTTCTCCCGCCGACCGTCTTCATTCTCGCTCTGAATCCGTGCTTTTTCGCCCTTCGGCGATTGTTTGGTTGATAAGTTCTTTTTGGCATATTGATCCATCCTCTTTCACAAAAGTGAAACTCTAGATTCTATGTATAACGGGTCGGATTGTCAAAGTTCAAACACAGGAGTGCAAGCAGGGATGAGGCGCAAACCGTACAGCGAGCGGTAGCGACCTGCTGATGAAAAGCAATTCGACGCGATATTTAAATCTGACTACTTTATGCCGAAGGCAGGATATACCTGACATCGTTGAAGCTGCTTGCTACCGCGCGCAGTACCGTTAGTATCTTGTTATTACACGACGCCCGTCGATCTCGATCTCGCCCGCAGCGATTCTTCTCACGGCTTCTACATACGATTCGTGTTCGTATTTGATGATCCTCTTTGAAATAGTGTCCGCAGTGTCGTCATCTTTCACTTCGACCGCCTTCTGCAGAATTATCGCGCCGTGATCAAGATGCTCATCGACAAAATGAACCGTGCAGCCGGAGATCTTTACGCCGTAATCGATCGCCTGCTGGTGCGCATCGAGGCCTTTAAACGATGGAAGCAGGCTGGGGTGGATATTTAAAATCCGGTTTGGAAAGGCTCTTACAAAATCGCTCGATAAAAGCCTCATATAGCCGGCAAGACAGACGAGTTCAACACCGCGTTTCTTTAATTCTTCAATGATCTCGGCATCGTGAGCTTCACGGGAACGCTTCTTTCGGGTGACCGCGAGAGTCTCGATTCCGAGAGACTCAGCTTTTTTAAGTCCGACCGCTTTTGATTTGTCGCTGATCACAACCGCAACTTTAGAATCGGGGATCGTAGCGCTCTGAACTGCCGCCGTTATTGCAACCATATTTGAGCCGCGTCCTGAAATTAGAATACCTATTTTCATAAGATCTTAGCCACAGAGGACACAGAGAATTTGAGCTAGGCGTTACCAGCTATTTTCGGCCATAGATAACTGCAATGAAAAGAAACCATAATCCCCATTGAATCATTGCCAGAACTCGCATTAGTCTTGAAAGGCGGAGACTCTTTGGATCTTCTTTCATCCACTTCTCTGTGACCAAAGACCAGGCAAGAATCTTCGCCATTCTCGCAAAATATCCTCCAAAATAGCTTTGTCCCTCAGGAGTAAAAAACATCCCGCAAGGCTTCCCTGATTTAACCCATTCATCATTGTGATCCGAATGTTGGATACTCAAAAGCATGTCGTAAAGGATAAAATTAATTATCACCGCGATGAAAAACCCAATACCAAGGTACAGTTCCATATCAAACTAATATGACTTCTCCGCTTCCATCAACTACCGTCCCAATTTCAAAACACTCTTCACCCAAGCCCTTCGCATGCGAAATGATCTGTTCCTTATCCCCTTCCGAACAAACGATCGTCATCCCGATTCCCATATTAAAGGTGCGGAACATCTCTTGCGTTTCGACATTTCCAAGCTTTTGCATTGCATCAAAAACAGGAAGCTCGTTCCAGGTTCCCCGTTTTATTTCGGCTGAGGTGTTTTCCGGCAAGACACGGGGAATGTTCTCCAGAAGTCCGCCGCCGGTGATGTGCGCTAATCCTTTGATCACCCCTTTATCAAGAAGGCCTTCAAGCACTGGCAGATAACTTCTATGAGGTTTTAGCAATACTTCACCAACAGAATCACCGCCAAGACTTTCGGGTCGGTCATCAACTCCATAACCGCCGATCTCAAAAAACAAGTTTCGGGCGAGCGAATAGCCGTTTGTATGCAGGCCAACCGAAGGAAGACCTAAAATGACATCTCCCGCTTCGATATTTTTTCCATCGATCACTTTTGATTTGTCGACCACGCCAACTATGAATCCGGCGAGGTCGTATTCGCCGTCGGAATAAAACCCCGGCATTTCCGCCGTCTCGCCGCCCAGAAGCACGCATCCGGTCTCTTTGCAGGCGATCGATAGACCTTCAACAACCGAGGCCGTTACATCTGCGGAAAGTTTTCCGGTCGCAAAATAGTCGAGGAAGAATAGAGGCTTTGCGCCCTGGACCAAAATATCGCCAACGCAATGATTAACAAGGTCCTGCCCGATCGTGTTATGGATGTTTGTTTCAAACGCGATCTTCAGCTTTGTGCCGACGCCGTCAGCCGAGGCCACTAGAATCGGCTCGGACATATCCGGAAAACTTCCGTTAAACATCCCGCCAAAACTTCCGATATTTGTGAGCGTTCGCGCGTTGAAGGTGGATTTTGCAAAGCCACTGATCTTCTTCACGGCTTCATTTGCGGAATCGATCGATACACCGGAATCAGAATAAGAAACCGGTTTTCTTTTCTCAGTTTTTGGAGTTGTCATAATTGAAGCGATTATAAACGGTGTGCGAAAATTTAGAAACAGTTCAAAACGATCTTCCGCCGGACCGCAGGCGACCCGCCTGCAATAAGCGCGGAAGCGCGCATAGGAGTCAATCATTCCAGATCATTTCGATTTTCGAACGTTTTCACGTTCGTTGCAGGCGGGTCGCCTGCGTTCCGGCGCTGTCGATTCCAAACTCCCGCAGCAAGATCTCATTAAACTCTTTGTCAGTGCTGACTGCTGATTCGGTTTTCACTCCATCAATTGTTTCGATAAACCGATCGTTGGCTAGAGTTATTCGCCCGTTTTCGGTCATTAGTGAACAGATCTTTTTCCGTGTAAAATGCGAATCCGCAGATGTCTGATGAAAATTACACATATCTTCAAATTCAGACAGGTCGCGTTCGATATCGACGAAAATATACTCGTTTTCCCAACCTTTTTCGTTTTTTAATACCTTAAAGTATTCGTAACGTCCATGATCGATGCAATAGAGCCCGTTACGATCCTTTTGCTGGATATCAAGTTTGAATTGCAGCGGTGCGGCGGTAAAATCTCCAAAGCCGACGTCCACCAAATATTCGCCTTCTCCTATCGAAACGATGATCGCAAGATGATCAAATTCCTCGCCAAATCCTCCTTTTCCATCGCTGACCCGGGCTGAAACTATCCTGGTCTTGTATCCGATCTCGTTTAGCAACCAATTAAAGAGACCGTTTAGTTCGTAACAAAAACCGCCGCGGCCGGCATTTACGATCTTCTCGTAAAAAGCACCGACATCGAGGACTATCATTCGGCCCCAATGAATATCGAGGTTTTCAAAAGGAACATGTAAAAGGTGATTCCGCTGCAGGGTCCGCAGACAATCTTCGGTTGGGTTTATATCTTTATCCTCTAGCCCAATTCTGTTTAGATACTTTTCTGTGTTCATCGGTCTGTGTTCTTTTAGTTCATATAACTTGCCACTAGCTTTAGCTAGTGGAAAAGAAACAAAAAAAGACCTGGCTTTAGCCTAAAAAACAAAAGATTTGATTCAGTTTGGCTAAAGCCAATACATTTTTTGAAAATCCAAACCACTAGCTAAAGCTAGTGGCAAGCTATAAAGACGAAATTATATGCCGATAAGTTTTTTGCGCCAAAAGATTTAATCCTAAATTGACTATAAAATCCCTGACGTTTAGCATTTTCAATGGGGGAGAGCTAAATGAGTTTCACTTTGATTGATTCGAGTTCGGAGGGTTTTGAGTTTACTGCCAACGTCTGGCGTTGGAAAGCAACTTTGGCAGTTGTAAAATCGTTTAATATTCTCAGCGAAGCAGCCGTAAGACAGATGGGTTCAAACGCATCCGGGACGGAAGTGTCGATGGACGAAGCCCAATTGATCGGGACCAGAATACGCGAGGAGATCTTGCCGAAACTTGAGCCAAACAAGCGGATATTCGCGAATCTGAGCATTACTGACGCACCGGATGACGGAACGATCTATAAGGATGGCGACGAGCAATGGAAGAATTTCAGCGTAAAGCACGATTGGCTTGATGACTTCGCCGAATTTTGCCTGAAGTCGAAGGGATTTAGAGTTTACTAGTTTTTGTTAATGATTTTTTTGATATACATATTTTTTCAGGCCGAAAGTCTCCTCAAGCCGATCGATACGGCGCTCGCAATTCAATTAATTTCTCTTATTATTCTCGCAACACTCCACGGCTACGGAGCTGCCTGGCTTGCCGTTCGAATGCTGTTTCGCCCGCGCAAACCCGTAAAAGTGTTTGGTTTAACTATTTTTCCGCAGGGGATGATCCCGAGGCATCGCACGCGCATGGCC
>JABDJV010000383.1 GCA_013003295.1 Pyrinomonadaceae bacterium
CTCCTTTGCGGTCGTTTTTCCGCGCGTTTGTTCGTGATATTATTAGATCAATTAGAAAAGAGATTTGAGGAGCATTTTATGAAGATCGCGTTAAATGGTGCAACCACTATGCATGCCGATTTGGAAACCGACATCAAGGCGGCAAGTGAAGCAGGGTATGAGCTTATAGAGATTTGGGCGGCTAAATTACGGGAGTTTTTGAAGACGAAAACCGTAGAAGACCTGAAAACCTTGCTCGAGGTGCACAGTCTTCAGCCTTATTCGATCAACTCGATCGAACACATTACGTTCAGAACGGCGGAAGACTACGAATCGATAAAAGCGGAGTGCCTGGAATTATCTGAAATTGCGGGAGAGATCGGCAGCCCATATGTGGTCGTTGTGCCTGGGAAAATGCCGGACGGGGGCTCGAAAGATCAGATCATCCAAGAGTCAGTCAAAGTGCTTGATGAACTGGGCGGGATTGCAGAAAACTACAACGTTTCGCTCGCGTTTGAGTTTTTAGGTCAAACGGACTGTTCGGTCCAGACGCTCGATCTCTGCAATGAGATCGTTGAAAGGGTGAATCGTGAGAATATAGGCAATGTGATCGATACATTTCATTTTTACGCGGGGAATTCCAGTTTTGAGGCAATCGAAAAAATGAATCCCGAGAAGCTGTTCATCTTTCATATAAATGATGCCGAGGATCTGCCAAGAGCAGATTTGACCGATGCCCACAGGCTTTATCCGGGGGAGGGGATTTTGCCCTTAAAGGAAATAAAGGCGAAATTTGATCAGATCGGGTATGACCGGATGGTTTCGATCGAGATATTTCGTCCGGAATACTGGAATCAGGACCCCTTTGAAGTTGCGAGGAAGGCGAGGCGCGCGACGATCGAGGTTCTGGGTCTCCAGAGTTCGGTAGCCGGCGGAAGCTGGTAGTTATGCGGGCAGGTTCCGGGCCAGCCATATTCCCGCGATCAGGCCGATAAATCCGACGGCAACGCTTAAAAATAAATATGTCAAAGCTGAGAAATAGTGGTTGTTTCTGATCAATCCCCAGATCTCGAGTTCGAAAGTCGCGAAAGTCGTAAACGATCCGATAAAACCAACCATGATCGCAAGCCTGACATTTTCACTAACCGAAAATCTGCTGGTAAGTAAAATAAAGGAAAACCCGGCCACAAATGATCCAACGACGTTGATCAGAAAAGTCGGAAGTACAAACTTGTCAAAAACATTGTGAAGAGGCGAGATATTCACAAGATGGCGCGCGACGGCTCCAAAAGCACCGCCAAGGGCGATAAAACAGATCTTTGCGAAGGATTCCATAAAGAAATCAGGTTAGCATAGTTTTTTTCGGGCAGGTAATTTAGAATGTTATTCATCAATCGAAACTGGAAAATACGTCTTTTATGGACAATGTGAAGATCGGAATTATCGGAACGGGTTATATCGGCAACGTGCACGGCAGGATCTTTTCGGGCATTAAAGGGGCCGAGATCGCGGCGCTTTTTGATATCGTTCCTGAACGGGCCGAACGAACATCCCGAACCATCGGTGGAAAGGTCTGCGGGTCGCGGGAGGAACTGTTTGATCATTGTGACGCCGTTCTGGTTTGCACACCAAACAAAACTCATATTGAAATAGCAACGGATGCGGTCGATCACGAAAAGCACGTGTTTTGCGAGAAGCCGTTTGCGATCGGTACCCAAGATGCAAAGAAATTGCTCGAGACTGCCGAAAAAGGAACCGGCGTTTTCCAGGTAGGGCATAATCGCAGATTTGCCCCGGCTTACGCAAAACTAAGATCTTTGCTACAAGAGGATGAGGCCCATTCCGCGCACGTAAAAATGAACCGTGGTGAGCTCAAAAATCCAGCGTGGACCGGGGATGTCGGTGTCACCGGCGGGTTTTTGTATGAAACAACGATTCATCTATTTGATATGATCAGATATCAGTTTGGCGAGATCGATGAGCTTGTTGCTTACGGTTCGCAGCACGAATACCCGGAGCTTGACGAGTTTTCGATCATTTTTAAGTTCAAGAACGGCTTTCATTGCACATTTGCTTCGTCATCCGACGCCAGCTGGCATTTTCCTTTTGAACGAATCGAGGTTTTTTGCCATCATCGGACAATAATGACCCAGGAAATGGAGCAATTGATCGATTCGCGAGGGATGGATGCGGATTTTGAAACACATTCGTATGCAATGACCGAAAAAGAAGAGCGTTGGGGCTATGTGCAGGAAGATCAAGGGTTTATTGATGCCATAAGGGAAGGGAAAGAACCGCGGGTAACTGCACTTGACGGTTTTCGGTCGGTCGAATTGGTAGAATCAGTTTATAATGCAATAAAAACCGGTCGGCGGATCAGGCTCGGGTAATTTCGTTTGGCGAAAACTTTTACATTTGTTTGAGCGTAGACTAGGTAAGGATCCGGCACAGCACAAAATGGTTAATTGTCAAAATTGCGGGCAGAAGAATTCGGGAGGCAGTAATTTTTGTCGTTTTTGCGGCAACAAGTTTTTGCACATGGATCCACACGCGCCGCGATCCCGTCCCCAGCCCCCGCAGCCCCAAAGGCAGAGAGACAATAATCAATTCGATCCGGCAACCCGCCGGCCATATTCCTGGAAAACGGATGAGCTGCAGAAAAAGCCGATCAACCCGGCAAGGCAAACCCAACCGATGCCAAAAGTTCGTCCGCTGGCCGATCATCAGAATATCCAGACCCGGCCGCTGGCTCAAAACCAGCCCTATCAGGCACTTCAACACAAAAATCCAAATGCGGTGGCATCGGGATATCGTTGTCCACGCTGCGCTACGCAGATGCTTCCAACGGTTCAAAGAAAGATCTCATCCGGCGGTTGGATCACTTTTGCCGTGCTTTTAGTCTTCTTTTTTCCACTTTTTTGGATCGGATTGCTGATCAAGGAAGAAGTAAGAATTTGCCCCGTGTGCAATTTGCAAATCGGATGATGTTTCCTATTTTAGGATCAATTCCCGTTATCTAAACTTGGGCTTCTTGTAATAATAACCCTTCGGATGCTCAATCCTTACTTCGGGGTTTGTGCTTATCACTTCAACTTCATGGTAGCCCTTGTCCATATGGGTTGAGAGATAGGTAAGGGCAAATTGCCGGTTTAGCGCTAATGTGAGGTCACGGAAGAACGGTTGATAGGAAATGGCTGTGAACCTACCTGAAAAGAAGGCCTTTCCGCCAGTTTCCTCGGAGAGTCTTAGCAATGACCCCTGACCGTTTCCAACCAATATCGTGTTCCCACTCTCGGTATAGGTGGCTGAGGCATAAAACGAATAGACCGCGACACCGCTTCTTTGGGCCCGGAGGATCGCGCGAGCCAGATCATTGCTCTGCGCTGGGCTTGAACTCCTAAACCCTTGCGAAACATCCAGCCCGTCAGAGATCAGCAAGATCGCCTGTCTTCCGGTAGGAATGCTCTTAAACCTCTTTAAGGCGCTGATAACTCCATCATATGGGCTTCTTGGAGCAGCCGAATTAGTGCTCAAGACCACGCGCAGGGATTTCGACGCTTTGTCCAGGTCGCGCGTGAATTTTTGCCTGACCTGCATTGTACCGCCACGAATATAACCGACCATCACACGCGAGCCCTCCGGAAGGGTCCTGATAAATTCAGCTATATCTTTAAGCTGGAGATTGAAGTTAGAACTAAGATCGTCTTGAATTAGTATTGCAAGTGCCAGCGGTTGGCTGCTAACGCTCCGTATGGAAAGGATCTCCTGATCTTCTTTGTCTTCTTTTACGATTAAATTCCCAGCTTCTATAAACTCGTCTGCCCTGTTTTTTTTGAGTTCTTCTTTGGTAAAGATCGAGATCGGGATTGTCATGAGACGGACGTTTTCTCTTTGCCGCGGCTTTGGTTTTTCTTCTTTCTGGGCCGTAACATCTATCGATAGCCCCGAAAGTAGGAGTGAAAACGCCAATATAGTAAGCAATTTTTTCGTAAACATAGTTCCTTAACTTATTAGAGAAATAGTCGTTAGCGGTGATTATACAACATTCACATTAAACACTTTCGATTATGATGCAACGAATTTGAATTAAGTTCACAGAATATGTAGAGTTAGTTCCAAACGATGGGTGAATCGCTGCAAAAATTTGAGGTAACTAACAAGGATATCAGGAAGGACAAAGCCTTAAAGTTGGCCGCCTGGTCGCTTCCTCCGGTTCTGGGGCTCGTTCCTTCGGCAGTTTTCTTTGTTTTGATGTTTATTTTTGGGGTAACACCGCCGGCGGCCGCAATGTTTCTCTTTTTGAGCATTGCGTCATTGATCGGAGGTACGGTTTTGGGGCTGGGTGCCTCAGCCGGAACGCTTATATACCGTTCACGTTGGTTGACCGGAATGCGTGAGAAAATCGCCGTCGATGGAATAAAGGCGAGTGAGGTAGATTGGTTCAAAAACGAATTGAAAGGCGAGGAAAAACGGGCCTTGAAAGAGATAAGATCGAAAAATTTGCTTCTTGCTGACGCATATGAGGAAACGCTGGCGTCCCGTCTAACCGCAACCCGAATAATAAAATCCACCAGGCACGAGCTTCTGCTGGCAAAGCGTAGAAAAAACAAACTAAAGTATCTCAAGAGCGATAAACTTGAGGACTTTAAATCCGAGATCGAAAAAGACATCGCCAATCTTTCCAAGATCAGAAACGAAGCTGACGAGATGAGGATCGAATCCGAGTCGCGTTTACATATGATCGAGGCGGCGTCCAGGCGGGGAACCGAGCTGGCCGGAAACGAACTCGCCCTTAAAAAACTCTCAGCCCGTTCCGAACAGCTGCCGCTTGCCCTTGAAGCAGCAAAAATGGAAGATGAATTACGAAAGGAGTACGTCGAGGAACTGGAGAAGGAATTTGAAGAAGATGAAAAGGAACTGAAGATGCTTGAAGACTAACCCCACTAATGAAGATCGGTTAAACGAAGCCTCTTAATACTTTTGGCTTTACCGGATTCCTCGTCAATCTCAATGACCACGCAGCAAATCCAGACTTCACCTTTGGAATGGGCGGCCCGCTTGGTCGGAAACCGTGTAAATCGTTGCAAAACATCTTCCTTTTTCATCCCGATCACCCCCGCATAACTTCCCGTGAGACCAAGATCCGTGACATAAGCCGTGCCATTGTCGAGAATCCTCTCATCGGCTGTTGGAACGTGTGTATGGGTGCCGACAACCGCCGAAACACGACCGTCTAGAAACCAGCCCATCGCATATTTTTCCGATGTCGCCTCACAATGCATATCGACCAGACGAATTCTTACATCTTCGGGGATCGAATTAACGGCCTCGTCGGCGATCTTGAAAGGGTCATCGACGTTTGGCGGCATGAATACACGTCCAAGCAGGTTCAGCGCAGCGAATTTGAAGCCATTTAATTCGCCGACAAACAAACCCGTTCCGGGCGTGCCGGGCGGGTAGTTCGCCGGGCGGACAAGTTTTTCGTTTTTCTTGATGTAGGGAATTACTTCACTTTTGTCGAATATGTGGTTACCGGAGGTCATCAAGTCAATTCCGCCGGCGAAAAGCTCCTCAGCGATTTCGGGCGTTATCGAAAATCCGCCAGCGGCGTTTTCTGCATTCATTACGGCGATATCAATTGCATTTTCGTCGCGGATCTTTTCTAAATTATTTAAAACGGCCCGTCTTCCGGGTCTGGCGACGACATCGCCGATCACTAATAAGTTCATAAAAATAAAAAAAGGTGAACAGCGAACAGAAATTGCTTGAGAATGTCTCGAAACAATCCGCGGTTCACCATCCACGAAAATATTTTAGGTGAGAGAATACCGGAAAGCCGTTTGAGAACAAATGAATTGAACCTGTTTTTTTACAGGTGGGTGGCATTCTGTTCCCGAAAGAACATCAAAGCCACTTTCTATGGCATTCTTTAACCTCGAAAGATTGCACCGAAAACGGCATTAGCCTCCCGTTCTTCAAATGTTGGCTCAATATGTATATTGTCTCAGCACGAACTTCTCAGAAAGTTCTTCACCTAAGAGAATTGTAGCACAATTCCATGACCTAAAACACAAACAAAAAAGAGCGGGGGGCCAATACCCACCGCTCAGGATTCCTATTTTCGACTCTGATATTTTCTACTGTTCCATATCAAATTCCTGCGGGGCCGGTTCCTTTTGTTTTAAAAAGCGGTCGAGCATATTCGCACTATCCGAACTTCTTGTAGCTAGCTGCGAATCGGTTTGTTCCTGAAC
>JABDJV010000395.1 GCA_013003295.1 Pyrinomonadaceae bacterium
ATACGGCCTGCGCGAAATGACGGCCAGGAACATTGAGGTAGTGAATCGAAAAAAACCTGCTGAGATCAAACTCGCGGACAATATTAAGATCAAGAATATCAAACCGATCAAAACCGTCATTGTTAAACCGCGTATCAGCAAAATCGAAAAACCAAATACAGCGAAGGAAAAAGGCAAAAAGAAGCGTGGGAATGCAAAGATACCTGATATTCAGAAGCTTGTATCCGTTCGCCAAAGCACACCGAGAACGGACATCTTGACTTACGGGCGGGTCGAACCGATCTCTAAGGCAAAGAAACGATAAATTCCAGATGGAGATCCGCGAAGTATAAATGAAGAGAAGAACTGTAAGATCAACAAGCAAAAACTCGATGCAGACTGTCTTTACGCGGTTTATGCTAATCGTCGCGGTCTTCATTTTTTGGATCGGCGCGATCGGCGTCCGCTTAGTCCATCTTCAGGTGAACCAGCATAAAGAGCTGCGAACGCAAGCGATGAAAAAGCGGCAATATGTGCATAAGACGAAAGCACTTCGCGGTACCATTTACGATCGGACGGAAAGAACTCTGGCGATGAGCATCAAGGTGAATTCTCTTTATGCAAATCCGCTTCAGATCAAAAACATCGATTCAACCGCCGCAAAGATCGCAAAGATCCTGAAGCGAAACCGGAAGTCGATCGCCAAAAGTCTGCGGGAAGGAAAATCAAGGAAGAAACGTTTTGTTTGGATTGCGAAAAAACTCGATCAGGATCTCTATGAGAAGGTAAATGAAACCCTCGTTGACAAAGATATTAAGAAAAAATCATTCCCGAAATATACCGGTCTTTATTGGAGAAAGGAGCAAAAACGCCAGTATCCGTATAAAAACCTAGCCGCAAATGTTATCGGTTTTAGCGATTCGAAGGATGAAGGACAGGCCGGGATCGAGCTGTCGCAAGAGGATTATCTTCGCGGAGAGATAGTTCAAAAGTGGCGAAAACGGGACCGGCTCGGACGAGTTTACCGTGAGAACAGGATTAAGCCCGAAGAGCCGCTAGACGTAGTTTTAACTCTTAGCAACTCAATTCAATACAAAACCGAAGAGGCGCTGGCCCGCGCAGCGCGGCGATCCCGGGCACGCAGCGGCAAGGCGATAGTGCTCGATCCGAAGACCGGCGAGATCCTTGCGATGGCAAATTATCCGTCCTTTGATCCAAACCGGCTCCGAAGGATCAAGAGCGGCGCCTGGAAAAACCGCGTTATCGAAGACCGATACACTCCGGGATCGGTTTTTAAACTGGTAACTTATGGATCTGCCCTCGAAGAAAAGTTGATAACCCCCGAAGAAACTGTGGACTGCGGGAACGGAACGATCACGGTCGCCAGACATACATTTAATGATTCGCATGCGATCGGCGAGGTTTCTTACATAGATGCTTTCGCGCAATCCAGCAATGTTGGGGCGATCAAGGTTAGTAAAAGAGTCGGGAAACAGACGTTTTACCAATATGCGCAGAAATTTGGATTTGGCAAGAAAACGGGGATCGGTTTACCGGCGGAATCAAATGGGATATTGCGCCATCCTTCAAAATGGAATGGGGATTCCCTGGCATCGATGTCGATCGGTTATGAAATCGGCGTTACAGCATTGCAAAGTGCAGCGGCTTTTGCGACTATTGCAAATGATGGTATCAAGATCCAACCCCATATCATCAAGGAAATACGAAAATCAGACGGAGAAGTAGTTGAAACGACCGAGCCGAAAACGGAGCGGGTTGTAAGCGAGGAAACCGCGAGCGGCCTTCGCCGTATGTTGCGTCAGGTAGTTCTGGATGGAACCGCAAAGCGTGCCAAACTCAATGGCTTTACGGCAGCAGGAAAAACCGGTACAGCCTGGAAATACGATCCCAAGCTTAAAAAAGTAAATAGCAACCTATACGTTTCTTCCTTTATCGGATTTGCTCCGGCTGACAACCCGCGGGTTGTGATCGCCGTAATTTTGGATGAGCCGAAGGGCGTGGCGCGAAGCGGTGGATATGTTGCGGCCCCCGTATTCAAGGAGATCGCAGAAAATATTTTACCCGAATTAGGAGTAACACCTGATGCGGAGATCTTAGATGAACTCAGCGAGAGCGAGGAACTCCTGGCATCGGAAGAGGCCCGTAAGTTAAAAACCATCGGTCAGTCAATCGAACCGGCCGTTCAAGAAAAGAAAGTTCCAAAAAAGAAACTGAGCGCTTCGAGATCAAAAAAGGTCTCCCAAAAGAAACCCGCAAAATCAAAGGAAAAAAGAAAGACGTCAGGCGAGGATCGAAAAAGGCGAGCCGTCACCCCAAACAGAAAAAAAACGAAAAACGGAGACAAACCCTCAAAGGGTAAACCGAAAAGAAAAACTTGAGACTCGAAACTGCAATCAAATACATGAACGCCGAGGCGTCAGCCTTAGATCCCGCTTTGATGCAAATGGAAGTAAGCTCTTTTCCAACTGATTCCCGAGAAGTAAAAGCGGGAGAAGTTTTTTTTGCTTTTTCGCAACCCGAATTTGAAAACAATTGTTTCAACGGAGATTTTATGGATGCCACCAGCTTCGTGGCAGCCGCAATAAAAAAGGGAGCGATCGCAGCTGTTGTTCGCAGAGATCGTTTCGAAGAAAATCGCGAAGAACTTGAATCCATTATTGACAAGCTGATCTTTGCCGACGATGTCATCGTAGCTTTTCAGCGGCTCGCACACAGGGTCTATCTGGATTGGAACGGGCCGGTAGTAGCAGTTACGGGAAGCGCGGGAAAAACGACGGCCAAAGAGTTGACAGCCCACCTTCTGCGATCAAGCGGACGAAAGATTCTTCGAAATGAGAAGAACTTGAACAATGGTTTGGGGCTTCCGATCACAGTCTTAAAGCTCGCTCAGGACGATAGCTTCGATGCCGCCGTTCTGGAAATGGGAATGTCAACGCCTAACCGGGAGATTGCCCGGCTTTGCGAGATCACACCACCGGATATTGCCGTCGAATTGAATGTTCTGCCGGTGCATGTTGAGCATCTTGGGTCGATAGAAAATGTAGCGAAAGCGAAGGCTGAATTAATTGAGGGTATGAAGGCCGATGGAACCGCGGTATTAAATGCCGACGACCAAAGAGTTGCCGCAATGAAGGAATTGCGCGACGTGAAAACGATCACGTATGGAATCGAAAACCCGGCTGATATATCGGCGGAGAGTATCGAAATGAAGCAATTTGGTGAAACACACTTTACGTTAAAAACACCTGATGGCGATGAGAAAGTCGTTTTTCAGCTCTCAGGGAAACACAATGTGCTGAATGCCCTGGCGGCATCTGCTGTTGGATATTCTTTCGGGATGACGGCAAAAGAAATTTCGGATTCGCTTAATAACGTAAAGCCGCCTTCGCAGCGCGGAGAAATCTTGCATTTCGAAGAGGGGTTTACGGTCATAAACGATTCCTATAACTCTAATCCGGCAGCGTTGCTAAAGATGACCAACACCTTGATGGAAGGTACAACCGACGTTAACAGGAAGATCGTTGTCGCCGGCGAAATGCTCGAACTTGGTGAGGAAGAAAAGGAAATTCACAGGGAAACCGGCAGAGAGCTTTCGGCTACTGGGATCGATATGCTGATCGGTGTCAGAAATTTAGCAAAGGATTTGATCGATGCTGCAAATGAGAAAGGGCTAAACGACGCCAGGTTTTTTGAAGGCTCGGAATTAGCCGGTGAGTACCTGGCTAAGAATATAAGGAAAGATGATGTCGTCTTGGTAAAGGGATCGCGCGGCGTGCGGACCGAGAAAGTTATTGAAAAACTACTGGAGAAATATCCTCTGGTTAAAAACTGAATGAATTATTGGCTAGGGCCGAAGTTCTGGCCGCGGCGATAGAGGCAAATGCTTTATTACTTGTTATACGAATTAGTTTTCAAACAATACGGCGCCGGTGGTGAATCGTATGTTTTTAAGGGTTTAAACGTAATTCAATACGTGACCTTCCGTACGGCCTGGGCGACGATCACAGCGCTTTTGATCTCCCTGCTGTTTGGCGGAAAAGTAATAAGGAAGCTCGAATCGCTGAAGTATGGTCAGGAAATCCGCGAAGAAGGTCCTGAATCCCATCAAGAAAAAAAGGGGACGCCAACAATGGGCGGCGTCCTGATCATCGGTTCGGTAATTGCGTCGACCCTTCTCTGGTCTCGGCTGGACAGCATTTATTTGTGGCTTGCGTTGGGCGCGACAACGCTCTTTGCGGTAATCGGTTTTGCCGATGATTACGTAAAGGTCGCAAAGAAACGCAACCTTGGTCTGACCGGGAAGCAAAAACTTCTGGGACAGATACTGATCGCCGTTGGGATCTGGGCCGCTCTTTGGTTTGTCGCAAATTATCCATGGAATCTCAGCATTCCGTTTCTTAAGGCGACAGCGAATTCAAACCCCGTCACGAGTGTGAGCTGGATAGGGCCATGGATCTATTTGGGTTTTATAGTTTTTGTTTTACTCGGTTCGTCAAATGCCGTGAATCTTACCGATGGTTTGGACGGGCTCGCGATCAGCGTTACGTTTATCGCGATGTCGGCGTTGACCGGCCTGACTTACGTGGCGAGCGATGCCCGTTGGGCAAAATATCTCGATATTACGCACAAGCCTGAAGCGGCGGAATTGACCGTCTTTTGCGGTGCAATGGTTGGCGCAAGTCTCGGATTCCTTTGGTACAACGCACCCAAGGCTGAAGTGTTTATGGGCGATGTCGGAAGCTTAGCGATCGGAGGCGCATTAGGGACAGTTGCGATCCTGACGAAGCAGGAGTTTATGCTCCCTTTTGTCGGGGGCGTGTTCATCATCGAAGCACTTTCTGTGATGATCCAGGTGACGTCATTCAAACTAACGGGAAAACGGGTTTTCAAGATGTCGCCGATTCATCATCACTTCGAGCTTTCGGGCTGGAAGGAATCAAAGGTTGTTTTTAGGTTTGTGATCGTGGCGATTTTATTCGCGTTGTTAAGTTTATCGACATTGAAACTCAGATAATGTTGTGCAGCAGAGACGCGGGGGCTCAGGGAAAAAGACAAAGAATTGGAAATTAAGGGAAGAAAAACGCTGGTTTTGGGTGCAGGCAAGTCGGGAGTTGCTTCCTCCGAATTCTTAGCAAAGAAAGGCGCGATCGTGGCGCTTCACGATAAAAAAGAGATATCTCAGTGGTCACAAGAAGCTTGCTCTTTGAAAGAAAAATATAAAGTCGGTTTGATGGACGGAAAGATACCTGCCTGGCTTTTGGATCAGATCGATCTTGTTGTCATTTCACCGGGAGTCCCGAAGAGCGTCATACCCGCGAAGTATGTTGAACGGAAGGATGGTGAGGTAATCGGCGAAGTCGAGCTCGCTTACCGCTTTATGAAAGGTCAGATCGTTGGTATTACCGGATCGAACGGAAAGACTACAACTACGAGCCTGATTGGTGAGCTGCTGAAAAACGCCGGAATCCAGTGCCAGGTTGGCGGAAACATCGGAACCCCGCTCTTGTCTTTGGCTGAATCCACGACGGAGGAAACCTGGACAGTTGCAGAGCTTTCGAGTTTTCAGCTTGAGACTATACGGGATTTCCGGCCGCGAATCGGGATCTGCCTGAACGTCACACCAAATCATATGGATCGCTACGATCTTTTTACCGATTATGCCGCCGCAAAGCACCGGCTCTTTATGAATCAGGATTCGGAAGATCTTGCCATACTCAATGCCGACGACGAGATCACAAGCTCCTGGGCCGCCAGCCTGAAGGCGAATGTAACCCTGTTTTCTACGAGCAGGGAACTGGAAGAGGGTTTGTTTCTACGCGGAAGGGACCTTGTTTCCAGGGCCGGAGGTAAGGAGAGGGTCCTGACCACACGCGATGAGATGACTTTAAGAGGTGTTCACAACGTCCAGAATATTCTGGCCGGACTCGCTGCCGGACTTGCATGCGGGGCTTCGCCGGAATCGATGCGGGAGACGATACGCGACTTTAAAGCCGTAGAACACCGACTCGAATTTGTTACCGAGATCGATGCCGTGAAGTTTTACAACGATTCCAAGGCCACCAGCGTGGACGCGACCCTGAAAGCGCTCGAGGCCTTGAGTGAGGAAGAGGGAAAAATCAATTTGATCCTGGGCGGGCTTGGGAAAAACGCACCCTATAAGCCGCTTGAGGATCTGATCGGATCAAATGTGAGGAATTTGATTTTGATTGGCGACGACGCGGACAATATCGAGTCGCAGCTCAAAGGAACCGCGGAAATTATCCGGGGGGATTCGATGAAAGACGCGGTAAGAAAGGGTTTTGAAAATGCAGCAAGAGGCGATTCGGTGTTGCTTGCTCCGGCATGCGCGAGCTTTGATATGTTCAAGTCTTTCGGAGAGCGGGGTAATGTATTCAAGTCTGAAGTAAATGGTTTGAAATCTCGAACGGCTAAAAATGACTCGTAGCTTAAGAATTTGGTTTTATGGCGAAAAAGCTTCGAATAGACTGGTTTTTATTTGCAATAACGGCGGGTTTGGCGTTGTTTGGATCGATCATGGTTTACAGCGCTTCAGCGGTTATCTCTCTAAAAGAAACCGAAGGTGCGACACAGTTTGCCTATTTTAATAAGCAGTTTGGTTTCACTTTGTTCGGCCTGGCAGCGATGTACATTACCAGCAAGATCGACTACCGCTGGTATCAAACGAAATGGGTAGTCTATGGATTTTTGATAATTACAGTGATACTGCTGATGGCGGTTTTCGGCTTCCCGGCGATCAATGGCGCTAGACGCTGGATACGATTTTCGGGTATGTCGTTTCAGCCGTCGGAGCTAGCCAAGATAGCGCTTCCGATCTTTTTGGCCTACTTCCTGACAAAGAATGAAAAGATAGTTGGGGATTTTCGAGAAACGCTTTTGCCGTGCGCGCTTGTTTTGATCGTCGTTGGAGGATTGGTATTTGTTGAGCCCGATCTCGGCACATTTATAGTGCTTTGCGCCGTTTTTGTAACGATTTATTTTGCCGCGGGCGCAAAGATCTTGCATGTTCTTATCGGCTGCATCGTTTTGTTTTTGGTCGGAGTCGCGGCGATCGCTTTTGCTCCGTGGAGAGTCGAAAGACTGATGGCATTTTTGGGGCCATGCAGCGAAAAGTACATCGAAAAGGGCGGCTATCAGGTTTGCCAATCTTTGATGAGTATTGGCTCTGGAGGCGTATTTGGCGAAGGGTTTGCAAAGGGGGAGCAGAAGCTCTTTTATCTGCCTTATCCGTATTCGGATTTTATCTTCTCGGTTGTCGGAGAGGAATTTGGTTTGGTTGGCTCGTTAGCAGTTGTCCTGGCATTCGGACTGCTTCTTTGGCGTGGAACACGCGCCGCGGTATTAGCACCGGACCGGTTCGGGATGCTTTTGGGTATTGGAATCATTACAGGAATCATTGTTCAGGCGCTCTTTAATATCAGCGTGGTTATCTCGCTTCTTCCGGCAAAGGGGATTCCGCTTCCGTTTATTTCCTATGGAGGATCGTCGATCATCGTTACGCTTTTTGCCGTTGGGATATTGCTGAATATCTCTCAGCACGCAGGTTTTATC
>JABDJV010000413.1 GCA_013003295.1 Pyrinomonadaceae bacterium
TTTTGATCTGGACAATCCGGAGCTTGACGTGAGAATTGACACCATCGAATTCTCAGACGTTAATACAAGAACCGCACTTTTGTCGAAAAACAATATGTTTGCCCTCCTTTGTTTAAAAACAGCGAATGAAGGCGGTGCGATCTGCCGTGTTGATCCAAGAGAGGTAAATCCGGCTGTCCAGCTTTACGATGACCCTGAAAAAGCGGTCGAATGGTACTCAAAAAGCCTTAGAACCAGCAGAGAAAACGGCTGGAACGTAGTTTATGACGGCCTGCCCCTTGAAGGCTAAAAAAAATAATAAAAACGGAACTTGGAAAATGGGAAATACTTAAAAAGTAGAATTTTCCGTTTTCCATTTTTATTTATGCTTCTTGCAATCGACATCGGAAATTCGACCACCAAATTTGGTCTATTTAAAGGTGACGACCTCGTTAAGAAACTCACAATAAACACCGATCGCAACAAAACCGCATCAGAAAGCTTTCCTGAAATTGCCTCTGACGTGCCGCCGCAGCTTGAGGCAATTGTCATTTCCTCCGTGGTCAAAGAACTGCGATCGTCATATAAAACGCTTGGTGAAACCAATTATGGTATCACTCCGGATTTTATTGACCACACCGTCGATTTTGGGTTCTCGATAAGATATTTTCCGCCCGAAGACTGCGGGGCCGACCGTCTCGTGGATGCCTATGCCGCGGTTGAAAAATACAGCTCGCCGGTGATTGTTTGTGATTTTGGCACTGCCACCACGATAGACCTGGTTAACGAAAAACTCGAATATGTCGGCGGAATTATTACTCCCGGACCAAACACACTCGGATCCGCGCTGTTTGAGAACACGTCAAAACTGCCAAAAGTCAATTTCGAAAAACCCGAAAAAGTAATCGGAGATTCGACCATTTCGTCGATCCGTTCGGGAACCTATTTTGGCTATATCGGTTTGGTTGACCGGATTATTGAACGGATGCTCGAGGGTTGTAAGAATGCCATAGTGGTGTCAACGGGCGGTTTCGCAAGCCCGATTGCTGACGAATCCAGGTATGTTGAGATCGTGGAAGAAAATCTTATGCTCGAGGGCCTGCAGCTGATCTACAAGAAAATAAACAGGGATTGACACGTTTTGCAATTGGATTGCCGGTTGTCCTATCCTTCAATCTCAAAGTTACAAAATTCAGTTTATCAATCCCTGAGGTCAGCTCGAAGACACCCGTTTACTGATGCAGAAAATCGCCGAAATTACTTTCGCGGACTACTTTTTCACGTACTTCTTGTAATAGAAGAAGAAAAACGCAGCCGCGTGTCTTTTATCAATATTCTCCGCATAGCCGAGAGTCCTGTTCGAACCGTCCTTTACCGTCCCACCGTTTGTCACATATCCGAGCGTACGGTTCGAGCCATCCCGCACCTCTCCGTTGCTCTTTAAATATCCAAGCGTACGGTTGCTGCCGTCGGTATAGGTACCGTCCGACTTCAGGTATCCAAGCGTTCGGTTTGATCCGTCAGTGTAGGTACCATCGGATTTTACATATCCGATAGTTCGGTTTGAGCTATCCTTGAAGGTACCGTCGCTTGTAATGTATCCGAGAGTTCGATTCGAACCATCTTTAAATGTGCCCGAACTTGCGGCAAAAACCGAAGCGGTTAGCAGTATAAAACTCAGGCCGATTAAGCCAATTGTTCTTTTCATCGTGATTCTGTCTCCATCTATTAGAACGAATTAAATTAAACTTTTTGCCCATTTTACATCGATTTAAGGGGACCGGGCAGGAATTCATTCGGTCGATAGACCTGAATTCCCTGTACGACAGACCGGTCACTCAAGATCGCCCGTCTTTTATCCCCAGATTGAGCTTTCCTGCTCATTTGTATAGATGGAAAGCGGTCCGAAAACCGGACAACATTTAACCGAAGTTCGATTTGTATAAAAGAAATGAAAGGCTAAAAACTATTCATTTGCCTTGCTTTTCTGCAGCGCGCGCGAGATGAAGAAGATTATGCCGCCTACCGCGAGGGCGATCGCGACCTGGGCAAGATCGGATATCTTTACACTGGTCATGAGCCATCCAAGCAAGGCGAGCGACAGTATCGCGGCAAGAATGCCCATCGGGGCGAGAAAACCGGCTTCCGGCGCGTTTTTCCGATATCGGAAGACTATTAAGGCTACGCAAGTCATACCGTATACAATAATTCTCGTAATGGTGCTGATTGTCAGCGCAGCCAGGAAATTACTATAAATCGTAAAAAAGAAAATAAAGACAGATGTCAAAATGATGGCGAAATGGGGAGTTTTAAATTTTTCGCTGACCGTGGCAAGAATCTGTGGTATGTCCCTTTGTTCGGCCATCGCAAATAAAAGACGTGTGGTCGCGAGCAAACCAACGTTTAAGTTGCCCAATATAGAAACAAGGGCGCCAATCACGATAAATGTCGCCCCAAACGGACCAACAAAATTCAGTGCTGCGTCAGCCAAAGGCCGCTCCGAATTTGCCAGCTCCGGCAAAGTGCCGATCGAAACTAACTGGATCAGAATGTAAAAAGCAACGATGATCCCGATCGCGGTCATCAGTGCAAACGGAGTGTTTTTCTTCGGGTCTTTCATTTCACCGGCGGGAATTACGGCTGATTCAAACCCAACAAACGCATAAATTAGAACGAGGATCGCGTTTGCGAAAACGTCCATTTCGGGCGAAATACTGAAATCGAAATTCGCCGGCTGAATAAAGAACATCCCGACAACCACGAACAAAAATAGCGGCGTCAATTTTCCTATCGTCAACACGTTAGTCATGCGTGTCGATTCTTTAACGCCGACAATGTTTACATACATTAATCCGAAAACCACGAGAGCGATCAGAAACACACGCATCGCACCGATCGAAAGCGGTTCGTAGAAAAAGCCCAGGTAGGAAATGAGGAGATTGCAATTTGCGGCAAAAGCCGTAAATCTCGTGATCCAAAACAGCCATCCGACCTCAAATCCGACAAACGAACCGTAGGCCTCCTTGGTGTAGATATACGCGCCTCCGGTAGTCCGAAAACGACTCGACACCTCGGCAAAGCAAAGCACCACAAAGGCTATGATGATCGAGCATACAA
>JABDJV010000432.1 GCA_013003295.1 Pyrinomonadaceae bacterium
GTCGGATAACGTCCCATTAACGTTCTTGGTACTTGCTGAGTCATCGCAACTGCTCTGAAAGGAGAAGACCTCTCCTCCAATTTCGTTTGCAAGACCCGGTTAAGCCAACCGTCTCTGGTGGCCTTAAAGCCGGGCGTTCCGGATTCCATATAGTCCTGTGCGTCAAAATGAGAGCGGGTATTATCGGGCGAGCCGGACGAGTTTATTATCGCCAGCTGTTTACTACTCCAGAACCTTTCGAGCGGTTTGAGTGAAGGATGCAATCCAAAGAAGCCGTCCAGATCTATCGCCCCTTGATTTTGATTAGGTTTCGGGACGGCAATGTTTCTACGGATGTTGTAGTATTCGCTTTCGCCATGAGGAACGACCATATTCAAGCCGTCTACCGCTCCGCGCTGAAAGATGGTCACTAGAATCTTCTTTTTTCCGTAAGCATCGGTCAATGTCGAGGCGTTGGCAAACTGGTGCAAAAAGTTTGGCGCGAGGCCCATCAGACCAAAACTGGCAAGGGAAATTCCACTCGATTTCAAAAAGTATCTTCTATCCATAATTAACCTCATCAAAAAAACTTACTGTTACCAACTTAGACGCCTAAAGCAGCTGTTTGGTCTTCTTTATTCATCTCTACTGCCTTTGAAATTCGGGAGAGCCGAGTATCAGGCCGACAACCTTAAATACTTCCGGGTTTCCGCTTGGCTGCCGCAGGCGTGCCCGCCGGTTATTTCCACGTCTTCTGGGGCGCTGATCCTGCATTGCATCATTATTCGCCTCATCGGTCATCGTGTCGCTTTCGGTAAGTGTCACCGCCGGGAGCGGCTGATCCATCTGTTTCATCAATGTCGATTTAGTCGTCGACGAAATCTCGCCATGCAGGATATTTTCGATCGCACGGTCCAGGATCTGGTCCTCACCGCCAACTTCAAACTGCCTTAGATTGACGTTGGTTTGCGGAATTCGATTGGATGCAAGCGCTACTGCAAAATTCATCCGCTCAAGCAATGCGCCCGTGTTAACCCAGTCTTCTGCCGTATCCGGGTAGCCGGTCGGCGCCTGATAGCCATACAGCGGCTCACCCATACGATTTAGCAAACCAATAAGAGCAATGCTTCCATTTGTCTCGGCATCCAGGGCGCGCAGCGAACTCGCAAGTAATTCAAACGGGGTTTTAATCTTGGATCGATAGTTCTCAGGTGAATAAAACTCCTTATCATAAAACATCGCCCGAAGCGTTGTTTTGATATCACCGTTGGATCGTTGAAATGCTTTTGCAATACGATTTACATAAGCATCGCTCGGCTTATCATTTACAAATTTGACCGCCAATTTCCTGGCGATGAATTTTGCCGTCGAGGGGTGGCTGACAAGAATTTCAATAACCTTTAAGCCGTCGTTCATTCCACCTTCGTTGATCGTCTGTCCGAGAACCGTTTTTGGTTTTTGATCGTGAAGCCTGTCAACAAAGATAAACGTTCCAGATTCGGTATTCGGCGAAATCCCAAGCTGTCTTGCCTGGCGCATTGCCTGGCGGTCTTCGGAACCCTTGATCATATTTCCAGCTGCTTTTCTATATCCGCGCGCATCGTAAATAGTCCATCCGGTAAACGCTTTTGCTACTTCCTTTATATCGTTTTGAGTATAACCGCCATCCACCCCAAGGGTGTGCAATTCCATCAATTCACGCGCATAGTTTTCGTTTAAGCCACGACGATTTCTTTGGTTTCCACCATTCATCACCTGCTTAATTCGTTGTTGAATCTGTTCATCCGTCAGTCCCTGCTGCTTTAACCGGGAAATAATTCTTTCTTTTGCCTTCGGGTTATTTAAGAGCCTCTGAGCGCGTTTGCGTTGTCGGTCACTCTGCTGAGTGTTTGGCGAGACACTTTGAAAATTATCGAGATAAAACAGCATTGCCGGATGCTTCGCTGTGCCAACGACCAAATCCTTAAAGTTTCCAAGCGCATGCTTTCGAATCACGTCGCGCTCGTAACTCGGTATGTACCAACGCGTTGCAGCTTTTCGGGAATAGACGTTGAAATGATTTGCCCAAAAATCGACCATCGCTTCTTCCAGCTGGTGCTCGCTATAGGCGGCCCGCAGAATTCTTGAAGACTGAACCTGCATCATGATCTGGTTGGCCGGTTTGAGATCGTATTTTTGATAAAGCTCGATCAGTTTTCTGCGTCGTTCCTGTCTTTGGGTCCGTTGATCTTTTTCGGATTCCATCGCCTGGTTGTCATTTTGCGCACGGCGATTGTTTCGGCGGTTACCCTCAAGCATACGGATCAATGCTCCACCATTTGGATATTTCGCAAAAATCTCAGAAGTCTGCATATTCAATATCTCAAAGTTTCCAAGCTTCGCCGTTACTTCGGAGTCCGGAATCGAATCGGGGTTTAACTGCCTTTCAATGTAAGTTTCCAAGCCGATCGACCTGACCTTTTCTACATCTCCCGGTCTTGCACCAAATCCCAAACGATTCAACGTATGGAGGATCTTTTGATCACTTGATAACTTCCCCGAGCTTGTCTTTCGCATCATTTGCTGTGCATTCGCTTCCAGGGTAAGTAGTGGACTGAACATAGCCAACAGGGCAAAAAACGCGGTGACCTTGGAAATATTTGTAAAATTCGATCTCATTGCTTAGATAACCTCTCTCGTATGCTGATTTGTTTTAGAAACTGCCGAAAATTTCTCGGTAAATACTTAGACGCCGCAAAATTCAAAATAGACGAAAAATGTTTTCAGTTTCGATGTCGTTTCGTTGAAATTTGGAGAAAAATCGTTGTAGTATAAATGCTTGATAATCCTTGGATTTATACAACCGCGATGTGAGATTTTAGCATCTAAACAACGTAAATTGGTAGTAAAATCTTAATACCGTCTATTTATCTTTAAGAATCAAAAGGACTTATAACAATGAAAGCAAAAATTCTCTCCTTATTATTTCTTTCGGGAATGATGTCTTTTTTCGCCGTGTCTGCCACAGCGCAAAATAAATTTAGCGACCCGAATGTGGAGTATACGTTTGGGCTTCCTGAGGATGAATGGAAAATGACGGTAAAGCCCTCGGAATACAGCCCAAACGTAGAATTCGTCTACAACTACAAGAAAGAAGGGCATCTTCAGATTCGAAGGTTAAAAGTTGAGGAAGACGCACTGTTTTCAGAGATCATCCGCGAGGAAGAGCAAAAGCTTCAGTTTGTTCCCGGATATGTTGCAGGAAAGGAAGAGAATTTCCGGGGCGCCTTCAGTGGAAGGGTATTTAATTACGAGTTTGTGCGGTCAGGAAGACCCATGAGCGGAAGATTTTATTTTCTTAGGGCCGAACCTACGAAGATCTACATTCTTCGATTTACCGGCTTAAAGGATTCTCTGCGGGCAATCCGCAATCAAACGGATTCCATCGCCCGAACCTTTTCGATAAAGAACAGATAGAAATTTTCTATTGACGCAAAAATTTTGAATGAGGTAAGAAATGTCTGGAAAAAATGCCGCAAGCGGATTTTTGAAGCTGTCGTTGCTAGTAGCGATAGCTTTTTTAAGTTTAAACGCGGCACCTGCTCAGGAAAGAAAATTGGTTGAAAGCGTTGATATTCAGGGTAACCGCAGATTTAAGGACCAAGAGATTTATCAGCATATAACGACCAGGCCGGGTTCTGAGCTGAGCAGGAAACAACTGGAGCAGGATTTGGCCAGACTCCTGGATTTGAGGATATTTTACCCTGCGAAAACCAGGGTGGTAATTGAAACGGGCCGGAGAGGGGGATTTGACGTAATATTTGAAGTGAGGGAACTCCCACTGATCGAATGTGTGACTTATTCGATATCAAAACCATTGTCGCTTAATGAAATAAAAAACGAACTCAGAATCCACGGCCTGGAATTGTTGGAGGGGAAACCCTTCCGCGCGGAAGAATTGAATGCGGCCCGTAAAGTTATCGAAAGCTACTTGAAGCGGAATGATCTCGCAAATATGGATATCATGTTTTATCAGACTAGTCTGACCGCGACTACAATCAAACTTGGGATTACGATCAGACATAGAAAGAAGTAACAACTTGAAACTCGCTAGATTATATTGAATCTCGATCCGAATGGAATTATATACCCGGTTTTTGAGGAGATTTCGTGCAGAGCTTCTTCAATATTGCCTATCTTTTCCATTCGCATTTTATTCGAGATCTCTTTTGAAAGCTCCGTAACTATGTTGATCTTGTATCTCTCGGCTTTTTCTAACAGCGACCAGGCAGTTTGGCCATTAACCTGATACTTCTCGCACAAATTTGAAGCCATTTGATCGATACTGGCGACCTCGAACCAACTCAGAAAATCCTCACGTCCGAGACCATCCGGACACTCGGCCAGGAAAACTATCGTTCCGCCATTTACACAGGCTTTTGAGGCCATTTCAAGCGCTTTATGCGCCTGTATCAAATTGAGATCATTCGGGAATCCCCCACTGCTTACGACGACGATCTCTCTTTTCTCGGAGATCGCTACCGAGTGTCTAGCGGAATATGCCGCACAGGCCTTCTCATGCGATTCCCGCCAGTCTCCACAATAAAGATCGGTCACCTCACCTGTTTCATTGACGATCGTGTTGATCGAGAAACTTGGCGGGCACTTGTCGACAACTTTAGTAAAAGCCTCATGCACCGGGTTTCCGGATAGTCTGCCAACTTCCACGCCAGCCCGACGGGCCTTCTGAGCGCAGTCAAAAGCTAACTTGTGTGTGGCTGTGATGGTTCTCGAAGATGCAAGGCCGGGACAGATCAGCTT
>JABDJV010000450.1 GCA_013003295.1 Pyrinomonadaceae bacterium
GGTCGAAGGACAGATCGCTGAAGAACAGCTTCATATTGAAGAACTAGAGCGATTGACCTCAGAAAGAAAGGCGAGCGTGGATAACGAAAAGATCACGCTTCATGCCGCAAACTAGGGATCAAGAAAAACGTGACATAAAAATACGGAAAGCATTATAAAAATGCTTTCCGTTTTAACTTACGCTTACGCTAAGGGGAATTATTAAATTCCCGGAAATTCTATAACCTTATTTGAAACTACTTCATTAGTCTCGTTTTTCTCGCGGTTTGTTTTCAAACGCGCGGCGGCGATCACACGGTGAAGATCATCCAGCATCGAATCATCAATTTCGAGCGTTTTTTGTCCACACCAGCCAAGATCATCCGACCACGTTAAAAGCTTCATTATCGCCTTACCCTCTTCGAGCGACACTTCAAGCTTCTTATCCTCGGATATAATCGGTAGAATCTTTTTTGCTGCGTTTGATTGCATAGAAAATATTTATAATAGAAATTGAAAATCAATTTCAATAAAGATTATGCAATAAGCGGTATCTTTAGTCAAGGATAAGGCAAATCAACAATGAAAATCAGACCAGCAGATCCGATAAAGGATGAAGAGGAAATTTGGGAGATCTTCCGGCGGGTGATCGCTACGGGGGACACATACGTTTTCGATCCGGACACTTCCCGGCAAGAATTTCCCGCACTTTGGTTTGGCGAAAAGATGCACACATATGTGGCCGAAACCGATGAGGGCATACACGGAACCTACATTATGAAGCCGAATCAGATCGGACTTGGCTCGCACGTCGCCAATGCCGGGTATATGGTCCACCCGGGTGCGCAGGGAATGGGAATCGGAACAAAGATGTGTGAACATTCTCTAATAGAAGCGAAAAGGCTGGGCTTCCGCGCGATGCAGTTTAATATCGTCGTCAGTACAAATGTTGGAGCGGTGAGGCTTTGGGAGCGGTTTGGATTTGAAATAATCGGAACATCGCCCGGGGCCTTTAATCACAGGACGGAAGGATTCGTTGATGCACACATAATGTATCGAAAGCTATAGTTTTCCAATCGAGAGATTTTCAGGCTTTTTTTGATATGAAAGGGATATTTATATTCATATTGTTTGCTCTTACGGTCCACGGGCAAAAAAGGGTAGATCAAACCAATACCGATCTGCTAAGAACGCATGGATACTGTATTGCGCAAGATCGTCAATTGGACCATATCGCCGAGACATTTCCGGCTTTGCGGGCCGAGGTTTTTGCTTCACGGTCAGCCTTCGCGAAAGCTTTTGGTCCGTCGTGCGACGTGCTTGATGTGCTGATCCCGCTGGAGACAAAACAAGAGCTTAAACCACAAATCGACAGTGTTTTATCAAAAACCCGCCCGGGAGATATCGAGGCCGCAAGAGCCTTTCTCAAGCTCGTCGGAGGACGGGCAGGAGGCGATATACATTCACCGGTAAAGGAGATCTTGTTGGCGCTTAGCCCCGAATATTCCAAACAGCCGGAGGAGGAATTCAAAAGCGGATTTACGCGAAAATATGTCGCCCGAAAGCATCCCAAATCGAAAGGCGTTGATTTTTCGATTCGAATTCCATTTAGCTGGAAATTCAGGGAAGGAAAGCGCTCCAACATTGTGCAGGTCTTCAATTCGAGAGGGCTTGACGACAACGCTATCAGCGTCGCTGTCTCGGTTTCGCGTGTACCTCTCTTTCAAGGGAGAAAACTTACGGACGAAGAAGCAGCCTATCTGTTTGTAAAAGATAAGATCAGAGACTTTGTCCAAAAGGATGAGCAGCTCGTTGAATCGGGAAGCCTACAGATTCAAAATCAACCGGCCGGATTTATTGTCACGGATTCTAATGCTCTCCGATCCGGTATCCTGTTTTATTCAAGAACACTGACCTATATGATCTACTTTGATGGAAAGATCATCTACGTTAATTGTATTGCCGGTGGATTGAGAGATTATGAAGCGGCGGCGCGAAAAATGGATAAATTCAAACCGTTGTTTTCGTTGATGGTAAGTTCGCTGGCGGTCGGCGCTGAGCATAGACCCGCGATACAGACTAAAACTGAGCAATGATCGCGTAGAGTGCGCATCCAACTGCGAATATCGAAACAAGTGTCCGAACCATTTTTTTCTTGCGCTCGTGCTGGATGATCGAGCTATCAAAACCCATTTTATGTTTGTAATCGGCTTCCGAGCGTTCGAGCCCCTCTTCTACTTCTTTTACTCGCATAATTATTTAGCTCAGAAAATTCAGTTGGAATTAATCGCTGGCATTTAAAGTGGTTGCGGCGGCGGAATCCTGCCGCCGCGATCTTTCCACTTAGTATGGTGGCGTTAATCTCTCGGAAACACAAGTGTCCCCTCGATGCGGAACCCCCAGCCACGCGGACCGCCGATCGGTGATGTTGCCCAGTAGCGCGGACCCGCTCCTATCTGAAGCGGCTGATCTCCGATTCTCAAAAGCTGGCTTAATGTCAGGTTTACCGGCACCGTCCAATCATCTACTTCCCAATCATAGGTCGATTCCGAACTCAACGTAAAGGTCGTTCTTTCACCAGCGATAAAGCTGAAAAATGGATTCGCAAACGTTTCACTAATATCCGGCCGATCATCATCGCCGGCAAACGACTCGATATGATTTGCAAGCAGGCCGGTTGTCCACGGGCCGTTTTGCAGCACCACTGCACCGGCCGGGCCAACACCCCACTTTCGACGGCCAAACCG
>JABDJV010000453.1 GCA_013003295.1 Pyrinomonadaceae bacterium
CCCATACTTCGGGGCTCGTTGATCCAGATTCTGATGCCGCAATCCCGGCGGGACGCGATGCGGCGGTTCGATCAATTCTCAAACTGCCGCTGGCAAACACGCCCGGCTCAAACTTTGAATACTCCAACGCGGGTTACAGTTTGCTTGCCGCCATCGTGGAGATCGCATCAGGTCAAACCTTCGAAAACTATCTACGCATGAATCTTTTACGGCCGGCGGGGTTGACCAGGACGAGCTTCGTATCCGAGCCTGTGCGTCATTCGGGTTACCGGGTAGCTCAAAGTATTGGTGGATATGAAGGACGTTTTAGGAGTGCCGATCCGCGAGACCGCCCAGCTACATGGATGAACCGCGGATCAGGCGGGATCCTTTCAAACGTCGGTGATCTATATCGTTGGGAGCGGGCACTGCTTAGCGGAAAGTTCGTGTCGCCTCAAACTCTCAAGCTGCTTTATAAGCCATATACTGTCGCAGAAGCCGATTTCCTGTCGTACGGATACGGATGGCGGATTCAAAAAACCGAGCGAAACACGACATTGGTTTGGCACACTGGTTGGGAAGAAGCGTTCAGTTCGGTTTATCGGAGATACGTTGAAGAGGGTGTTCTCGTTCTTTTCACAAGTAACCAGGCACTGGATTTGGTGCCGATGCGGGAAATCGTCCTGCGCTCGGCACGCGAGGGCGTGATCGGGGAGATTCTTTTCGGAAAGGGGTCGCCTCCGCTTCTCAGGACACGCGATATTCCTCGGGAACTGAGTCAGAGAATTGGCGGGCGGTACCGTCTGGATTCCGAAAATGCGTTCGTCATATCGGCGAACCGGGGAAAAATCACGATTACGCCAGAAGGGCAACGTGCTGTTGAGGCACTAGAGCCGAAAGCTCTTTCTGACAAGAATCCGCTGGCTGAACGAAATCAGCGTGCCCTGCTTCTGATGGAGAGATTAAGATCGCCCAATTCTCGGAAAGACGAGTTGGAAAAGAAGTTGGATCCGTACGATTACGCCGGGGTCGGCCCGGATGATCTGCGAACCGAGTGGCGATCATTGGAGTCGACGCACGGCAAGTTGCGCCGAGTAGAATCCTTGGGAACCGCTCACGCCGGATTTCCCGGGCGGCAACGAGCCGTCACTATGCTTCGTTTTCAATTCGAAGATGGTAACGAAGCAGATTACAGATTGATCTGGTTTGCCGACGACGAACTTTATCTGTTAAACGGGGCCGCCGCTTCATTTCACAAGACATTGAGGTGGACCGGCGGTCTTGGATTTGCACACCTTGATCTATTGCGATCGGAATGGCTTGAATTCACTTTTGAAGAACACGCGGGTAAAATCACAAGTCTTTCCGTCAGACGGGCGGATAAAACTTTCACTGCCTACCGGATTCGAAAACGTAAATAAGTGTGATTGATGGAAATCGCGGTTATTTAGGCTGCCACACTCTAAGACAAGCACAGTGACCGCCGCTCGCACGTTTGCATAGCGCTTTTGATATTTGGTCCGGAATCTGCGCGGGACAAGTGATGAAAAATGATGTTTGCGCCAAAATTGGTTTGATGGGGTTCACGTTTGTGAATCTGAAAAACTGTAACACTTGATGATAATTTAAACGCAAAACCTTTCACCTTTCCAATTCTTTCTTTCCAAATAATTATCCTGGCCAAAAGAATGCATTGATTCTACAAAATGCGACGATTTTACTATCCGCAAAATCGACGGCGAATTACGATTTCAACAACTTAACGAGATCAATGGAAATTAATTAGCATTTATTTGTTGGTTCAAGATTCTTCGATCATGAATTTGTGTCAGGCCACTGACTTCGTGACATCGTTTTTGAGAATTCGCTTCCGTATCTAGCCTTTCATTTACGGATCAATTTCGAGCATGTTTATTGAGCAGATCACTAAATAAAAAGATTGCCGTAGTTGCAATTGTGGCCGTTACGAGTAATTCCCGATCAGGAAATACGACTATTTTTAAAGAGGAGAATAACCCATGAAATACCACCCGCTGGCAAGAAATTCAAATCTAGTTTTACAGCATTTCGGTGATGAATTACTTATATACGACGTCGCGACAAACAAGGCGGTTTGCTTAAATAACACGGCTGCATTTGTTTGGCAGGCATGTAACGGAAAAAATACGATACCGATGATCGCTGAAACCATGAGCACGCTACTCGGCGAATTTGTAAGCGAAGATCTGGTATGGCTTGCCCTTGATGACCTCGATAAGGATGGGCTGCTTCAAGGAGGAAGTTGTTCCGATCATCGATTTGAAGGATTATCAAGACGAGAAATCATTCGCAAGGTGGGTTTTGCTTCGATGGTGGGATTACCGATGGTGTCGGCATTAATTGCGCCGCCGGCCTCGATGGCTCAATCCGGACTAGGTGGCTTCGGTTCGCCTTGTACGATGGATGGCCAGTGCGCTTCGAATCACTGTGTCTTGGGTACTACGTGCTGCAGGGTAGGCTCAAACGGCAATGCCGCACCGGGGGCAAATGTTGATCCTTGCGGGACTGCCATTAATTGTGCGGCCTCAAGTAGCGCCCAATGTTGCAGTGCAAATGCCACTTTCACGGTTAATCCAACCTGCCCCGGTGCCGGGCAAGGTGATTGCGTGTGTGACCCATTTTAGTCGGACCCAGATGGTTTCAGATTCAACAAATACCGGAGGCTCAGTGAAGAAAATCTTTATAGTTGTACTGGTCTCGATATCGTGTGTTGTAGGGTTCAAGAGCGAAGGAACTGCTCAAGAACGCGATCAAGCGGAAGGAACAAGCATCCGGATTGGAGATGCCCCCCCAGAACTGAAACTTACCAACGTATTGCAGGAAAATAACGGAAATATTTCGCTCGCAGAATTGAAGGGCAAGATCGTTGTGTTGGAATTTTGGGCGACCTGGTGCAGTCCTTGTATTCCCGCGATGGAACATCTCAATAAGGTTGCCGTCCGGTTTAAGGACGAGCCTGTCAAATTTATTGCCATCACGGATGAAAATGAAGAAAGAGTAAGAAGCTTTTTGAGGAAAGTACCGTTTTCCGGTGTTATCGGTTTAGACGAACTCGGTGAAACCCGAAAATCTTATGATTTTCAAGGCTTTCCGCACACCATTATTGTTGACAAAAATGGCAAGATTGCAGCAATCACCGATCCCAAAAATGTCACCGAAGAAGTCATCGCGTCACTGCTTGAGGGAAATGAAATTTCACTCCCGATAAAGGGTGTGGTTCCGCCGAATCTAAAGTGGGATAATGATTTGATCAACGATCATACTTTGTTTCAGACAATTATCGCACAATCGGGGGCCAACCGCGGCGGATTCTATTCTGACACCAACAAACTGACCTTTGACGGTATCGCGCTGATCGACTTATTGAGAGTAGGGTTCAGGGTTTCGCCAAGAGGGGCGGATTACAACATTGGTAAGGTTGAACTATACGAACAAAAATATCGTGCTTCGGTCTTTGTCCCAAAATCAAAATCGGAATTACTCTACCCAACATTCCAAAGACTGTTGAAGGAAACTTTCAATATTAAAACACGTTTTGAAAAACGCAAAACATTAGTTTTTGTATTGAAAATAAAAGAAGAAACGAAAATTAGTTTGAAGCAATCGACTTCTTTGCAAAAACAAAAAGTGTTTGGAAAGGGATCAATTGACTCAAAAAAGCAATCCTTAAGTGAATTAGCAAAGACCTTAGAAAATTTTGTTCAAAGACCGGTTGTCGATGAAACCGGATTGGACGGTGAATACGACTTGAATTTGGAATATAACTTTGGTGACCGGACGGTTTTGTTAAACTCGTTGTCTAAAACGATGGGATTAGAACTTGTTGAAGCTGAACGAATCTTCGAGTTTATTATTTTTGAAAGGGAATAGTTCAAGACTCGCTCCAGCTTTACGCCTGCAAGTGTTTCGCGTGTTTCGATAAGTGGTTTTGGGATAATAAGTGTAGAGGAGGCCGGTTCGTGTTTTTTTCGGTTGCAGGCGGTTTTAGTTTTGCTTTTTCCAGTCGGTGCAGTCTCCGTGTGGAATCGATTTGGTCGGCGCGGACTCTCGCTTCTCACAATTGGCTCCATCGTTGCAATCATTCTGGTTGCGCTATTGCTTGCATCGGAAAAAGGGGGGAATCGACTTGTGAAATCTTACGGTTTTGTCCATACCGCGACCGGGATATTGAAACTCGTAGGTTTTTCACAGGTTTTTCACAGGTTTTGCCGATTATGATGACCGCCGTATTGGTGAGAATCGCGGGCTCAGAGATTCGGTCTATTCGTCTGTATCCGATCGCGGTCACTACCTCGTTCGTGTCGATGGTTGTTGGAATCCTGATCTGGATATATTTTGTCCGTTAGACGGAATTTGGGTGTACACGTTCGCTTATTGCCGCTGAGGATTCTTGCCTGAAGCAGTTGAAGGCGATTAATGGTGAGGTGTCACGGAAAATGAATCAGAATACTACTGTATCATTCATGCGGATCACTAAGATTGTTATCTTGTGCTGGCTGTCTATGATCGGTTTTGACTTTTTTTTACACGGCGGGCTGATGGCTGGATTCTATGTTCAGACTAGTCCATTCTTGTTGCCGCCGGAAAAAGCGTTTCGACTGATCCCTATCGGTTATCTGTCATTTCTTCTCTTCGCAATCTTACTTGTGTGGCTTATGCTGGGGCAAAACATTCGCGGGTGGCGGGGCGGCCTTGTATTCGGCCTAAAATTAGGCGCACTCATCTGGGGTTCCGTAGTTCTGGGACTGATGTCAATTTCGACAGCGAGCGCAGGATTGCTCATTGGATGGTTTTTTGGACAAACGATCGAGCTTGGGATTGCCGGTGCTTTTGGGGGAAGTGCATTATGCGGCGTGCGGCTTACCAAATTATTTTTCATAGTTTTCGTGCTTTTATTTCTCTCACTATTGCTAACACTTGTATTGCAAAATTTGGGCTTTGCCCCATCTTTACGAGTTTAAAGACGAGGTTAATGTATTTTAGCGAATCTTAATTTTGCTAATAACAAAGAATCGTATGTTTGCTGAAGGAACCAAAAATAAGATGAATTTAAGCTCTACGACAAATAGTTATTTAGTATTGTGTGGTCTTCTTACTCTTTTTCTGTTTTACACTTCGGCGATTGTGATCACGGGAGGGCACCCAAATGACCGGAAAGTCGCAAAAATAGAGAATATCAATTTAACTGCAAATCACCGTACAAGCACATGTCGCCGGTGGGTGCTTAAAACCAAGTACACTAGTGCAGCAGTCAGCGGGATTAAACGCACTCAGACAACCTGCAGCACACGAAGGGGGCGGTGGATTTTCGTTTAGTCCCGGTTTTACTAATCTCATTTTAGACAGTCGGAAACTGCCGCAGCGAAATATTTTATTGGAGGTTGCCTGGCGGTTGGTTATCGAACATGCTGCCTATCTTATTTCTCTTTAGAAACCGGGCGGACTCGCTATTCAAACGAAAACCGTTCTTTTTCAATATCTCGTAATATCCCTTAACAACCGTGTGATACCGTGAATCCTTATTTTGCGTGAGAAATCTTTCGTAAACGGCGCGAACTTCTTTTTTCAAAATTGAATCAGATTCGACACTCGTATTGTCGATTCCGGTAAGCATTATTTTCACATACATGCTGATGTCAACGGAAATCTCTTTAATGAGCGGGAATTCAGGATTCTTACTCCGGAATGATTCCCAGAATGTAGTTCTCTCTCTCAGATCTTCCCACGAGATCATAAGAGCAGCATCTTCGAACAATCCCTCTTCGATCTCGATCTCTCTTCGGGTCAGATAACCAAGCCAGGACGGTGACAAATACTTTCCGAACTCCTTTAGTAGCCATGATCCGTCTTCTCCGACATAGTAATCGCCCTCACTCTGGTGCAGTTTCCAGCCGACCTGCTTGAGTTTGGAATTCACTTTATCGACGTCCTGAACCGTCGCCGGAATTTCATTCCGCCGAAGCGATTCATAGTAAAAGGTCCGGAATGAAACAAACAACGCGTCGACGCATTGGGCGGTTTGCCCTTTAGCACCAGACTTGAAAACGTTCGCGAGCACATTCAGCGATTCTTGTTTCGTTTTGTCCAGCTTCTTGGCAGCCCTTGAAAATTCTTCCGCTGCATCACAGCGATTCGCACGTGCATGATTCGACGTCGCCGATAAAAATAGTATTGTTACGCAAATTAGAGCATTCCTAATCATTTTCTACTCCTACGTTTTTCTGCAAGCCCACTTGTTTTAGCGCTTTTCAACGCCAACTTCATTGTCCGCTCCAAGTTCCGTCGTAATTTGTTATTACAGATCTTATGCTTTTTGTCAGTCATAGTTCTTCCAAACCACTACTATTGGACAGAAAAACAAGTTAGTTTAACTACCCCTAAAATCTTGACCCTAATTGTCAAAAATTTTGCGGATTTTCGGCTTCTAAATTGACCGCCAGATTCTTTGGAGAAACGCTTAATTTTAGCAAAACTTAGAGAAGAGTAAACCATTAAGAAGAATGTCTCGCTCATGCCTAAAAATAAGTGCTTTGGGAAAAACGCAAACGCTGTACAGTGAAACGCCCAAGATGCTTTTAATATCGGGAACCGGTAATTTCCAATCAACACATCAAAAATATTAGTGCTCAATAAAACACACAATTGGATAAGATAAGCGAATAAATATTTAGCGTAGCCAAGGATTGCTTGGGAGAGGAGTAAATCATGACAAATCTGACCGAAATTGCGCCTGATATTTTCCGCATAAATACGTTTGTACCCGAGGCGAATCTGGGGTTTAGCCAGTTTCTTGTTCGCGACGAAGAACCGCTTCTTTTTCACACGGGTATGAAGGGGCTTTTTCCGCTTGTTCACGAGCCGTCGCAAAGTTGATCGATCCAGGGAAATTGCGTTGGGTCGGATTCAACCATTTTGAAGCGGACGAATGCGGATCGCTCAACGAATGGCAAACTGTTGCCCCAAACGCGACCGCCGTTTGCAGCATGGTGGCAAAATTGGTCAGCGTCGACGATTTTGCTCCGGCGAACCCGGCGAAAGGAATGATGGGTAACGAGGTATTCGAGACGGGAAAACACCGTTTTCGATTTCTTCATACGCCGCACGTGCCGCATTGCTGGGAAGCCGGCTTCTTGTTTGAAGAGACTAGCGGTGTGCTCTTTTGTACCGATCTATTCCACCAGAACGGCGATGTCGAGCCGCTTTCAACAAAAGATGTTGTCGGCCGCGCACGGGAGACTTTCGTGGAATATCAGGCCGGACCCCTTGCCAATTACATGCCATACACAAAGAACACCGAGGGCGAGCTTAAGCGCCTTGCAGCATTAAAGCCGAAGGTGCTGGCGACAATGCAGGGTTCAGTATTCGAGGGCGACGGCGAACACGTGGTCAATGATTACACCGCATTGATTCGCGAGGTCCTGGATCCTGAATCTTAGGTTTTCACTAAATTTATTGGTGGAGCCGAGGGGGATCGAACCCCTGACCTCATGACTGCCAGTCATGCGCTCTCCCAGCTGAGCTACGGCCCCAAGAAGTGTGATTCGTAATTCGCAATAGGCAATTCGCTTTTTGCGTTTCATTGAGATTGAAATGAGCCAGCCTTTCCAACCAACTCATCACGTGAAAATATAACAATCTGCATTCCAATAAACAAGGGGGGAACAGTTAACATTGACCATTTACCATTGACCATTGATCAGTTGGCAGTGAGCAGTGAGCAGTTAGCAGAGGCTAGGGTGAGGGAGCGGCGCGCGTGTCATAAATGTTAGGTGGGTGGTGTTTCTGTAATTAGAGAGAATCGAGTTATGAAATTGAGGTTTATGTTTTGGTGCACTTTGATAGTTGGTCTGACGTTTGGGGTTTCATGCGGGTTGGCGCAAAAGGCTGGGAATGAAAGGGTTGAATCCGGACCGAAGCGGATGGCGTTGATTCCGGCGTCGACGTTTGAAATGGGAACGGAAGAAGCAAAACTCCAGGAACTCCTTAAGAAATATAAAACGGACCGGAAGCAATTATTTACGGTGGAAATGCCGAAGCATACGGTGACGTTGGATTCGTACTACTTTGATAAGTATGAAGTGACCAATAAAGAGTTTAGGCAATTCGTCGAAAAAAACAGCAAGTGGGAAAAAGGGCGTCTTCCGGAAAAGTTTGATACGGGAAAATACCTGGATCATTGGGACGGTTTGAATTACCCGGAAGGCGAGGGGGATTTTCCGGTGATCAATATTAATTGGTATTCGGCGATGGCCTACTGCAAGTGGTTGGGAAAAAGACTTCCGACCGAGGCCGAATGGGAGTATGCGGCGCGCGGGAATCTTAAGGGCAAAGAGTATCCATGGGGCAACGATCTGGATACGACGAAGGCGAATTACGGCGCGAGCAAACTCGAGCGAACGACCAAAGTTGGAAGCTATCCGGCGAACGGTTATGGGATCTATGATACCTCGGGAAATGTCTGGGAATACCTCGCCGACGCGTGGAGCGAATACGACTCAAGGGCAAAAACGAATCCGGTTGCTGGGGG
>JABDJV010000466.1 GCA_013003295.1 Pyrinomonadaceae bacterium
AGCTCAGGAGCTTTTGATCAAATCACTTCCGGAAGACGCGAGGCGTTCGCTCCGTTTTGCCGGCATTTTTGATCGAATGAAGCGGGGCGAGGCGATGATGATGCTTCCCTACGAACTTGAGATCAGGTAGTTTATCGTCTCGATTTCGGGAAGTGAAGGCATGAAAGGACGGTAATTTATAAATTGCCTCCAGCTTTAGCTGGAGGTGAGATTAGAGATAAATTGCGGCTTTAGCCAAATTTGAGCGAGAATGTTTTCTTTTTGCTCCAGACGAACTATTTCTAGATTACTGTGGCTAAAGCAATATGGATTTCACCTTCGGAATTTTTTCGGCTGAAGCCAATTACCTTCCCTACTCAAACCTCCAGCTAAAGCTGGAGGCAATTTATTCGCTTAATCAATTTGATCCTTACTTTAATTCTTCTTTTCAGACACCTCTTTGTTTTTTTCTGCAAGACTAACCATTTGGAGCATCTCCTTTACGACATCGTTACTTTGCAACGTCCACGCTACAAGACTGATCCTTGTAAAGTGTTGCTTTAACAGGACTTAATCCACTCTGAGCCTTTGTGGCACGCTCATTGCTCTTTTTACTAGCCGAGGCAGCGCGTGCCGAATAAAAAAAGAGAGAAAAGCGCTGCATTAGATTACAACTTTTAAGGAGAAAAAATATGGGTCGCTATAAAAATGCACTTACAGCCATTACTTTGTCGGTAATGGTCATGGGGTTGTCTATAGCCGCGTCCGCACAATGGCGCAACAGCCGTGGTAATAATGATTACTACGGCAATGCTGGATACAACCGAAATTTAAATTCAACTATTAACAATTTGGAAAGAAAGGCTCGCAGATTTGAAGACGTTTTGGATCGGGAGCTCGATCGCAGCCAATATAACGGCAGCAGACGCGAAGATCAATTGAATAATCTCGCGAAAAGGTTTAAAAACGCAGCCGAAGATCTTGCTGACGAATATGACAATCAACGCGACTACAACCGCAGCCGGGACGAAGCACAGAAGGTTCTGAGTCTGGGATCCCAGCTTGGAAGCGCATTGAGAGGTTCGCGGGCAAACAGAAATCCGACGCTGCAGAGCTCATGGCGAAGCATTAGGCAAGACCTAAGATCCTTGTCTCAAGCCTACAACACAAACTACAACAATGGTCGCTACAATAGAAACGATCGAAATAACCGCAACCGAAATGACCGGTATAATCGCAACAGGAACCGCAATCGAAACCAACGCGGCACCTACGGCGGCGGATATAATGGGAACCTTCGTTCGACGATCGTAAACCTTCGAAACCGCAGCGCCCGATTTGAGGACCGAATTGACCGTGAACGGGACAACAATAACGGCCGGTACGGGAGACGCGTCAGCAGCAACCTGGAAAATTTGACCGATCGTTTTCACGATGCCGTAAAGGACCTCGAGAATGAATTCGACAACGACCGTGACTACAATGACAGCTACGACGAAGTTCGCAAAGTCTTGAGTCTTGGTGAGCAGGTTGATCGCGAAGTGTCCAGAAGCCGAGCGAGCAGAAGCATTCGAAGCGATTGGAATGCAATTGAGCGAGATCTGCGCACAATTGCGAGGGCCTATAATCTTAACTACCGCGGTAACAGCAGAAACTACGGAAGAATCGGAGATATCATCAGAAATTTCCCATTCTAAATAACTACCCATTGCCAAAGTGTGGTTTGATCACCCAGCCCTTCAGCCCGATCAAACCACACCTCCTTAAAGCCTGAGCCTCAAAACTCAGGCTTTTTTATTGTATCTGCCAACCACATTCGATTGTTTACGATTTTGCTTTTACCGTTTAACATCTAAGCATGCCTGGACAGCTCTACATCGTTGCGACACCGATCGGAAATCTTCAAGACATTTCTATGCGTGCAATCGATACCCTTCGCGACGTGGATCTGATCGCCTGCGAGGATACCCGTCACAGCGGAAAACTACTGAAACATTACGAGATCAAAAACAAACTGATCAGCTATCACGAGCACAATGAAGACAAGCGCTCTGACGAACTCCTGAAACTTCTGCAGGACGGAAAATCTATCGCCGTCATCTCGGATGCAGGAATGCCGGGAATATCCGATCCGGGGTTTGCGATCACGAATAAAGCACGACTACTTGACGTTGAAGTGATCGTAGTTCCCGGCCCAGTGGCATATATCAGTGCCGTTGCCGCTTCCGGACTCCCCGCGGATTCGATCTTCTTTGGAGGCTTTCTGCCGTCAAAAAAAGGAGAAAGGAGAAAGCGTTTGAAAAGCGTTTCGGAAATTCCCGCTACGCTCTGTTTTTATGAAACCCCCCATCGAATTGGCAAAAGCCTGGTCGATTGTCTTCAGATCCTTGGAAATCGAAAAGCCGTGATCGTCCGTGAATTGACCAAGCTTCACGAAGAAGTAATATCGGGAGATCTCGCCCGGCTTACGGCAAATTATGAATCTGAGAAATTAAAAGGGGAGATTGTTTTGATTATCGATCGACATTTGATCGCCGGCGAAAATAGAGCTGGGAAAAATAGAAAATCGATTTCGGAGCTGGTTGCCAAATTCCAGGAAGAGGGTGTCGATCATAAAAAAGCACTAAAACTCGCCGCAAAGGAATACGGAATCAGCAAGCCCGAAGCGTATCGAATTCTCCAGGAAGAGAAAGGATCTTAAGGCATTTCCACGAGCACGTCGGCAAGAGTTTCGACGACTAGAAGAAGTTCGTTCCCGGCCTGTCTGAAGTTGCCGGCAAGGGCGCTGTCCTCGGCTCGATTGCTTCCGTTTACAATTCCCTGGATACTGTTTGAGTAAGGCTTCAATCCGGGTTTGGTTCGGAAGTCAATTTCGAGTTTTACGATACCTGCTCTCAAGGCCCTGATGCTCCGAATCACATCCGCCTTATACTTTGCATTCTTGTCCGCCATTTCACGGGAAGCTTTTCCATCTCTTACGTCTTTATCGATCTGCTCGATACCGCTTGCTACACCGCCAAGAACAAAAACAAATTTAGAAATATTTTTTATTTGGATCGCTACATCCTCAGCACCCTTTTTTCGTTGTTCAAGCACCGTATTTGCATTTGACGCAACTTTTCTCGTGCGCTTCGATTTGGATTTCCTTTGCGCATTGACTTCAACACCAAAACCCAGCAAAAGCGAAACTGCGAATACGGCAACGACAAAATCCTTGTAATTCAGTTTTTTAATCATTTTTTCCTCATTTGATAGATCGTTTCGGTAATTCTACAATCTATTTATATAAAGATGAAAGAAAGAGTGTTACAAGTTCGCCGGCTTGGCCGGTTTAATTACGCTGAAGGGCTAAGTGTTCAAAAGGCGCTTGAGACGAAAGTGATCGATCTTAGACAAGAAGACTACTTGCTTTTGCTCGAGCACCCTCATACTTTTACGCTCGGACGACGCTCAAAAGATGGAGACGGAGTTTTGGCCTCCGCCGAGGCACTGAAAAAAATCGGCGTCGAGGTGTTTAGCATTAACCGTGGCGGAAAAGTGACCTATCACGGGATCGGACAAATCGTCGGATACCCGATAATTTCTCTAAGCCCCGATAGAAAGGACGTCCATAAGTATATTCGCGATCTTGAGGAAGTACTGATTCGAACAATGGCGGATTTTGATATAGAGGCTTTTAGAATAGAAGATTTGACCGGCGTACACACAAAAGAGGGAAAAATCGCAGCAATCGGCGTACACATCAAACGCTGGGTTACAACACACGGATTTGCGCTCAATGTAAATACGGATTTGAGTTATTACGATCATATAATTGCTTGCGAAGGTGAGCCGGTGACGTCGATGGAGAAGATCCTCGGTCGCGAAGTTCCCTTGCAAGAAGTTGAGGACGCTTTGGTTAAAAACTTTTCTGAAGTTTTCGAAATCAAGACGGTAAAGGACCATGATTCGGTTATTAATAAAAAGGCCGAGGTTATTTGAAATGAGGAAACACATTATGAATTGCTGGAAACTGATTATTCTACTAGCTGCACTCACGGTTCTTGTGGGATGCGAAGCCAAAACCGGCTCGAATAAAACCGCTTCAAATTCGGGTGCGGCCAAGCCTGCAAAAGACTTGAGCACTGTCGAAAGACCGGACTCGATCAAACAGAAAATGGAAGCGCGCGGCGACCAGGATAAGGCCGAGCCGGAGTTGATGGTTGAATCACCAAAAGAAGGCGAGACGATAAATAGTTCGACGGTCAGGGTAAAAGTGAAAGTCGACGGCGATCTTAAGATGGGGAAAGACGAGAAAGGCACGGGAAATCATGTGCATGTGATCCTTGATAACCAGCCTTACGCCGCTCATTACATGTGGGACGAAGGCTTCGAACTGCGCAACGTATCCGATGGCGAACACACGCTGCGAATGTTTGCCTCACGTCCGTGGCA